>JAASSM010000359.1 GCA_021767885.1 bacterium
CCTGCGCCACGCGGGCCATGGTCTGCGGCGAGAGGATCACGCACTTGTCCCAGGCCGTGGACTCGTCGATCATCACGTTCAGCCCCGGCGGGGTGGCGGTGTGGCCACCCGGCGCGTTGTCGATGAAGACGAACAGCATCTGCACGGAGAAGCCGCCGCCCATGCGCCAGGGATCCTCGAGTCGGGTGTCGAGGGTGGCCTCGATGACCGCGTTGTCGCCGTCGATCTCCAGCTCGAACTCGATGAGGTCGAAGGAGCCGGGGGTGTAGACCGCGTCGGTGGGATAGACGTAATCGCCGGGGCCGAAATCATCGCCCTTGGGGTCCTTGATCTCGACCTTGGCCGCCAGGGCGCTGCCGCAGAGCAGCGCGATGGCCGCGCCGGCCAGTACGAAGAGACGGAGCTTGCGCATCGCCATTCCTCCAGGTTGGTGGTGACGGTTCAGGGGAAACACGGAATCCTCGCTAACCCTTGACCGCGCCGGCCGTCAGGCCGCCGATCAGGTAACGCTGCAACACCAGGAACAGGGCCATCACCGGGATGGCCGCGATGATCGAGCCCGCGGCGAAGTAGCCCCACTGCTGCTCGGCGAAGCCGCCGACGAAGAAGCGCAGGCCCACCGGGGCGGTGTACATCGACTCCTTGTCCATGATGGTCAACGCCAGGACGAACTCGTTCCATGCCGTCATGAAGCTGAACAGCGCCGTGACGGCCACCGCCGGCTTGGAGAGCGGCAGGATGATCTTCCAGAAGATCATGGCCGGCGAGGCGCCGTCCATCAATGCCGATTCTTCCAGCTCGCGGGGAACGGTATCGAAGTATCCCTTGAGATTCCAGACGCAGAAGGGGATGGCCGTGGTGGAGTAGAGCAGGATCAGCCCCAGGTAGTTGCTACCGAGCTGCAACCACTCGACGATGATGATGTACAGGGGGACCAGGGTGAGCGTGCCGGGGAACATCTGCGAGATGAGGAACGACATCATCCCTGCGCGCCGGCCCGGAAAGCGGAAGCGGCTGAAGGCGTAACCCGCGGTGGTGGCCAGGAACACGCCCACGATGGTGGTGGCCGCGGCCACCAGCGCGCTGTTGAGCAGCCAGCGGCCGAAGGGCTGGTCGGCGAACACGTCGATGAAGTTCTGCAGCGAGAGCTGCGACGGCCAGGGCATGATCGCCCGCAGCCGATCCCAGACGCTGGGATCGGCCGGCAGGTCCACGAACATCAGGGCCTGCTGGCCGCTGAACGCCACGGTGAGCACCCAGAGGATGGGGTAGATGGTGACGATCACCATCAGCACCAGCGCCAGGTGCAGCCAGGCGTGATTGACGGACTCGGTGCGGCCGCTGCTCATATGCCCTCCGTCGCCTTGGTGACCCGGTTCTGCCAGATCCCGTAGACCATCAGGATGAGGAAGATCACCACCGAGTAGGCCGCGGCGTAGCCGTAGCGATACTGCTCGAAGGCGATCTTGTAGGCGTCGGTGATGAGGATCTCGGTGGCGCCGGCGGGCTCGCCCTGGGAGACCAGGTAGATGATGTTGAACATGTTGAAGGTCCACACCACCGACAGGATGATCGCGGGCACCAGGGCCGGCTTGATGGACGGCAGGGTCACGAAGCGGAACGCCTGCCAGCGGCCCGCACCGTCCACGCGCGCGGCCTCGTAGAGGTCGCCGGGGATGGCCTGGAGGGCGCCCAGGGAGATGACCATCATGAAGGGGAAGCTCAGCCAGCCGTTGGTGGCCAGGACCGCGAAGAAGGAGGTGTACCAGGCGTCGAACCAGGAGATGGGTTCGCCGCCGAAGACCTGGATCACCTGGTTGATCACCCCGAACTGCTTGTGGAACATGCCCTTCCAGATCAGCGCGGTGATGTAGTTGGGCACGGCCCAGGGCAGGATCAGGATGATCCGGTAGAGGGGCTTCAGGCGCAGGTCCTTGACGTTGAGGATGAGCGCCAGGGCCAGGCCCACCGTCACGCCGATGGTCACGTTGCTGACGGTCCAGAGGATGGTGAAGCCCAGGGTCCAGTAGAAGTTCTGGAAGTTGATGGAGCGGCTGCCGTCGCTGGCGGTGCGCACCACCTCGAAATCGGTGATGATGTCCACGTAGTTCTGCAGGCCCACCCAGAGGTCGTACAGCGGCTGGTTGACGTTGTAGAGCGTCTGGTTGGTGAACGACAGGACCACGCCGTAGAAGAACGGGAAGAACACCAGGACCACCATGCCCACCATGGCCGGCACCACGAACCCGTAGGCCGCGCGGTACCTGACCAGCGCGCCCCAGGTCCGCTGGGCCCAGCCCGCGGCCACCCACCAGTACATGAGCAGGGCGAGGATCCCGAGCAGGACGGCGCCCTGGGTGAAGAGGCCGCGATCACGCTGGAAGCCCTCGCGCACCACGGCGGCGTTGACCACCCCGGAGGCATCGAAGGTCCCGCGTGGGGCCCGGTAGCGATCCAGGTTCCAGTCGGTGATCTGCAGGCTCTGGGCCTCCACCGAGGGCAGCACCCGCAGGGCGTCGCGCACGTCCAGGGCGCGCTCGGCCACCGCCTGCTCGGCCATCATGCGCGTGCCCAGCACGCTCTCGATCCCGTACTGGGCGTGGATCCACAGGGCCGCGATGGTCACCACCAGGCCCACCGCGAAGCGCGGCCAGCCCGGCGGCGTGACGAGCAGCAGGCCCCCGAGCACCAGCGCCGCCGCCAGGACGATCAGCCACCAGGGGATGCCGCTGCGCGGGTCGCCGGACACCAGCGGGGCATGGACCACCTGCACCGAGCCGTCCACCTCGCCACCGGTGAGCAGCGGCAGCACGATCTCCAGGTGGTTCTCCGCGGTCACCGACCGGAGGATCTCGTCCTTGCGGGCGGTCCCCTCCATGACGTTGGTCGAGTGGGCGGCCTCCAGCTCCTTGGCCTGATCGAACCAGGGCTTCTGGTCCCGCTGCAGGCGGCGGGGAAAGTCCCCCGCGGCGATGTCGTCCTGGTGGGTGGAGGCCACCAGCTGGCGGCGGCCGGTGTCGATGACGCGGATGTCCGTCAGCGCCGGCACCGCCTCGACGAGCGTCAGGACGGCTTCCTGGACGTCGCCGTCCTCCTTGCGCACGCGGTCGATCACGTCGGTGACCGCCGCCGCGGTGACCACGGCGTTCTGCTCGGTGCCCGAGCGGACGGCGGTCTGCCGCCCCTGGTGGATCACGAAGGCCGTGGCCCCGATCCCCACCGCCAGGGCGGCGAGCAGACCGGCCAGGATCCGACGGCTGCTTCCCTCGCGCATCCGGTCACTTCCTCAGGCTGCGGACCCGTTCCTCGACATCCTTCTGGGCCTGATCCAGCGCCGCCTTGGGCGTGGCGGCCTTGCGCACGATGCTGTTCATGGCGGTGGTGGCCGGCGACCAGACCATGGTCATCTCGGCGTAGTTGGGCATGGGCACGGCGGTCTCCACCTGGGCACGGAAGGCGCTCAGCACCGGATCGTTGGCCACCGCGGCGTCCTCGTAGACCGCGCTGTTGGCTGGCGTCTGCCGGCCCTCCAGCGCCATGACCTTGCCCGCCTCCAGACCGGTGAGGTAGAGGGCGAAGTCGTAGGCCTGGTCCTTGTGCTGGCTGGGCGCGGCGATGTACGCGCCCTCCACGGTCATCCAGGGCTGCATGGGCGCGCCGCCGGCCTCGACGATGTCCGGCAGCGTGGCCAGGGCGTAGGGGATGTCCTCGGAGATCTCCGCCAGGAACCAGGGC
>JAASSM010000007.1 GCA_021767885.1 bacterium
AGATCCTCCTGATCCGCGACCGTCTCTACGAGATCCTCGCCAAGCACTCGGGCCAGCCCGTCGACCGCATCAAGAAGGACAGCGACCGCGATTTCTTCATGTCCGCCGAGGAGGCGAAGGAGTACGGTCTGGTCGACAAGGTCATCGAGAGCCGCGAGGAGATCGAGGCCAAGAAGAAGTGATGTTCCGGGGGGTGGCCGGAGTCGCCGCCCCGCCACCAGTCTCCGGGGAGGGACCATGAAGCGCCGACAGAACGGCAGCCCGCAGATGATCAAGTGCTCGTTCTGTGCGCGGGGGCAGGACGAGGTGGCCAAGCTGGTCGCCGGTCCGAACAGCGTCTACATCTGCAACGAGTGCATCAAGCTCTGCAACGACATCCTCGAGGGCGAGCTCATGGACGAGACCGCCCTCGCCCCGCCGGAGTTCCCCAAGCCCCTGGAGATCAAGGACCACCTGGACGAGTACGTGATCGGCCAGGAAGAGGCCAAGATCTCGCTGTCGGTGGCCGTCTACAACCACTACAAGCGCATCCACCAGAAGACCGGCCGCGATGGCGTGGAGATCGACAAGAGCAACATCCTGCTCATCGGCAACACCGGCACGGGCAAGACCCTGCTCGCCCAGACGCTGGCGCGTTACCTGAAGGTGCCCTTCGCCATCGCCGACGCCACGGCGCTCACCGAGGCGGGCTACGTGGGCGAGGACGTGGAGAACATCCTGGTGCGGCTGCTCCAGGCGGCGGATTACAACATCCCGGCCGCCGAGCAGGGCATCATCTACATCGACGAGATCGACAAGGTGGGTCGCAAGAGCGGCAACCCGTCCATCACCCGGGACGTCTCGGGCGAGGGCGTGCAGCAGGCGCTGCTGAAGATCCTCGAGGGCACCACGGCCAACGTGCCCCCCCAGGGCGGCCGCAAGCACCCGCAGCAGAAGTACCTCGAGGTCAACACGCGGAACATCCTGTTCATCTGTGGCGGCGCCTTCGAGGGCCTGGAGAAGATCATCGAGCGCCGGGCCGGCATGGGCAGCCTGGGCTTCGGGCGCGAGGTGGGCCGCAAGCTGCGCCGCGGCGAGGTGCTCGCCCAGGTGGAGCCGCAGGACCTCATGCAGTACGGCCTGATCCCCGAGCTCATCGGCCGCCTGCCGGTGGCCGTGCACACCCAGGAGCTGGATCGCTCGGCCATGGTGCGCATCCTCACCGAGCCGCGCAACGCCCTGACCAAGCAGTACCAGAAGCTGCTGGACATGGAGGGCGTCGAGCTGGTGTTCGCTCCCGGTGCGCTCGAGGCCATCGCCGACGAGGCCATCGCCCGCAAGACCGGCGCCCGCGGTCTGCGCTCGATCATCGAGGCCGCCATGCGCGACGTGATGTTCGAGATCCCCTCCCAGGACGACGTCCGTCGCGTGGTGATCACCCGGGCCACCGTGGCCGAGGGTGCCGCGCCCGAGGTGATCACCGGCAATCCCGACGTGGACGTCAAGGAAGCCTAGACGAGAGCCATGCCCCACAACGAATTCGTGATCGAGCGCGACGGCGAGGAGCACGTCGTTCCCAGCCGTCTGCCCCTGCTGCCCCTGCGCGACGTGGTGGTCTTCCCCTTCATGGTCACGCCGTTGCTGGTGGGCCGTGCGGCCTCGGTGGCTGCCGTGGAGGCGGCCATGACCGAGGACAAGCTGCTCTGCGTGGCCGCCCAGCGCGAGGCCGACGTGGACGAGCCCGCCCTGGAGGACCTCTTCGGCGTCGGCACCGTGATCAAGGTGCTGCAGGTGATCCGCACCCCGGACGAGACGCTCAAGATCCTGGTCGAGGGGCTCGCCCGCGTGGACCTCAGCGAGCTCGAGCCGGTGGACGAGCACCTGATGGTGCGGGTGGAGCCGCTGGCGGAGACCGTGGAGACCGGCCCGCAGATCGAGGCGCTCACGCGGTCCATCAAGGACCGGTTCAAGGACTACGTGCGCCTGAACAAGCGGCTGCCCGACGAGGTGCTGCTCTCGGTGCTGAACCTCGAGGAGATCGGCCGCATGGCCGACTCCATCAGCGCCTACATCCTGGGCAAGACCTCCACCAAGCAGGAACTGCTGGCCGAGCCCAGCCTGCGTGCGCGCCTGACGCGGATCAACCAGATCCTGGCCGACGAGCTGGAGATCCTGGAGATCGAGCAGCGCATCGACACCGAGGTCCAGAGCCAGGTCCACAAGAACCAGCGGGAGTTCTACCTCAACGAGCAGCTGCGGGCCATCCGCAAGGAGCTGGGCTACGGGGCCGACGACGACAGCGAGGTGGAGGAGTACGTCCAGAAGCTCGAGGCCAGCGACCTGACCAGGGAGGCCCGCGAGGTGGCCCAGCGCGAGATCTCGCGCCTGGCCCGCATGCCGGGCATGTCGCCCGAGGCCACCGTGGTGCGGAACTACCTGGACACCCTGCTCGAACTGCCGTGGAAGAAGCGCTCCCGCGACCGCATCGACACCGTGAAGGTGCGCGAGCGCCTGGATGCCGACCACTACGGCCTGGACCGGGTCAAGGACCGCATCATCGAGTTCCTGGCGGTCTACAAGCTGACCCGCAAGCTGCAGGGATCCATCCTCTGCCTGGTGGGACCGCCCGGCGTGGGCAAGACCAGCCTGGGGCGCAGCATCGCCGACAGCCTGGGCCGGAAGTTCGTGCGCATCTCCCTGGGCGGCGTGCGGGACGAGGCGGAGATCCGCGGCCACCGGCGCACCTACATCGGCAGCAAGCCGGGCCGCATCATCGAATCGCTGCGCAAGGCGGGGACCAAGAACCCCGTCTTCCTGCTGGACGAGATCGACAAGCTGGGCGCCGACTACCGGGGCGACCCGGCGTCGGCGCTGCTCGAGGTCCTGGACCCCGAGCAGAACTCCCACTTCTCCGATCACTACCTGGAGACGGATTTCGACCTCTCGCAGGTGCTCTTCATCACCACGGCCAACAGCCTGCATTCCATCCCGCCGGCCCTCGAGGACCGCATGGAGATCATCCGGCTGCCGGGCTACCTGGACCACGAGAAGCTGGCCATCGCCGAGCGCTTCCTGGTGCCGCGGCAGACCGAGCGCGCGGGCATCGCCGACTGGCCCGGCGGCTTCCGGCGCTCGGCCCTGCAGCTGATCATCGACGGCTACACCCGCGAGGCCGGCGTGCGCAATCTCGAGCGCGAGATCGGCGCGGTGTGCCGCAAGGTGGCCAAGGAGCGGGCCGAGAAGGACCGGTTCCCCGGTGCGGTGACCGCGCGGTCGGTGGCCCGGTATCTGGGCGTGCCGCGCTTCACGCGCCAGCAGGTGGACCGCGACCCGGAGGTGGGCGTGGTGATCGGCCTGGCCTGGACCGAGGTGGGCGGCGAGATCCTGGAGATCGAGGCCTCCGCCCTGCCCGGCGGTGGCAAGCTCGTGCTGACGGGCAACCTGCGGGACGTGATGAAGGAGTCCGCGGAGACGGCCCTCAGCTATGCTCGCGCCGCCTGCCGGGACGACCGCGACGGCGACTGGTACAAGGACCACCAGGTCCACATCCACGTGCCGGAGGGTGCCATCCCCAAGGACGGCCCCTCGGCGGGCATCGCCATGGCCACGGCCATGGTCTCGCTGCTGTCGGGCCGGAAGGTCCGCAAGGACGTGGCGATGACCGGCGAGGTGACGCTGCGCGGCAAGGTGCTGCCCATCGGCGGCTTGCCCGAGAAGGCGGTGGCCGCGGTGCGGGCCGGGGCGAAGCACCTGATCATCCCGCGGGAGAACGAGAAGTCGTACCGCGAGCTGAGCCCCCTGATCCGCAAGCGGCTGACGGTCCACCTGGTGGAGACCATGGACGCGGTGCTCGACCTGGCCCTCGCCGCAGAGAACTGACGTGGACGTCGAGTTCATGGGCAGCTTTCCCGGCCCGGCCGACCGGCCGCCGCCGCTGCTGCCCCAGTTCGCGTTCCTGGGACGCAGCAACTGCGGCAAGTCCTCGCTCATCAACGAACTCCTGCAGCGCAAGGGACTGGCGCGCATCAGTGGCCAGCCCGGCAAGACCCGCCTGTGGAACTACTTCCGCGTGGAGCGACGGTTCGATCTGGTGGACCTGCCGGGATACGGGTACGCCAGGGTGAGCAAGGCGCAGCGCGAGCGCTGGTGGCAGCAGTTCCGGGCCTTCCTCGCCGATCCGGAGGGGCCGGCCGCCGTGCTCCACCTGCTGGACGCGCGGCACGTGCCCAGCGAGCAGGATCGCCAGATCTCGCACTGGCTGCTGGAGAGCGGCCTGGCCTTCGCCCTGGTGGTCACCAAGGTGGACAAGGTCGGCAGCACGCGGCGGCTGGCGCAGTACCGCAAGATCATCGGGGCGCTCGACGTGCCGGCCACCACGCCGTTCCTGCCCACATCGGCGGAGGCGCGTCTGGGCCGTGCGGAGGTGCTCGGCTGGATCGACGCGGTGTTGACAGCCAGCGATCACGGGGTTTGACTTCGGGTGAAAGCCGCCGATATAATGGGAGCGCACGGCCCCGGAACCGGCGAAGGAGAGGCGGGGTGAACAGGAGATGGGCAGCAGGCCAGGGGCGGAGGATCCTGGCGGCGGCGACCGTGCTGGTCGCGGTCGTGCTCGTGTTCTGCCCTGCAGCCGGGCCAGCCGCCGCCACCGAGCTCGATCTCCAGCAGCTACCGGTCACCGAACCCTTCCAGTGCCTGATCTGCCACGTGTCCGAGCCGGCCCAGTCCGGAGCGCCCCTCAATGCCTTCGGGACCGATTTCCTGGCCAACCTGCGCACCTGGGATGCCGGCCTGGCCTCCCTCGATTCCGACGGCGACGGCTGCACCAACGGCGTCGAGCTCGGGGACGTCGATGGCGATGGGCAGAGCGACGGCAACGTCGACCAGCTGCAGAGCAACCCCGGTGCGGCCAACGACTGCGGTGGCGCCAGCGTGGACAGCCGGACCTGGGGCGAGCTGAAGTCCCTGTTCGATCGCAACTGACGGCCGCCGGGTGCGACCCGGCTGGCGAGGCAGGCCCGTGCGCGGGCCTTTTTTCTGAGCGCCGGCGCGTGTCGGCGGCCGAGGAGTGACCTTGGAGAACCGGACCATCATCGGCGGCCAGTGGGGCGACGAGGGCAAGGGCAAGATCATCGACGCCCTCGGTGAGGGCTTCGACTGGGTGATCCGCTACCAGGGCGGTGCCAACGCGGGCCACACCATCCAGGTGGGTGCGCGCGAGCACGTGGTGCACCTGATCCCCTCGGGCATCTTCCGCGAGGGCGTCCGCTGCTACCTCGGCAACGGGATGGTGATCGATCCGTGGGCCCTGCGCGACGAGATCATGGCCCTCGAGGAGCAAGGGATCGCCGTGCGCGACCGCCTGTTCGTCTCCAGCGCCGCCCACCTGCTGATGCCCTACCACAAGCGTTTCGACGAGCTGCGCGAGGGGCGTCGTGGACGCAAGCCCATCGGCACCACCGGCCGTGGCATCGGCCCGGCCTACGAGGAGAAGCTCACGCGCACCGGCATGCGCATGGGTGCCCTGACCCTGCCGCTGGAGAAGCTGGAGCGGGCCGCCATCGAGCAGATCCTGGCGGCCAACGAGGCGCTGGCCCGCGAGTTCGAGGCCGAGCCCCTGCCGGCCAAGGTCCTGGCGGAGGAGCTGGTGGTCCTGGCCCAGACGCTGCGGCCGCTGGTGGTGGACGGCTACACCGCCCTGCGCGGCGTGCGCGAGGGCCGGGAGAAGGCCCTGCTCGAGGGCGCCCAGGGCGCCCTGCTGGACGTGGACCACGGCACGTTCCCGTTCGTCACCAGCAGCAACTGCACCGTGGGCGGTGCCCTCACCGGCACCGGCCTGCCGCCACGCTGTCTGGGAGACGTGATCGGCGTCTGCAAGGCCTACGCCACCCGCGTGGGCAACGGCCCGTTCCCCAGCGAGCTGCTGGCCGAGGAGGGCGAGCACCTGCGCTCCCTGGGCGGCGAGTACGGCGCCACCACCGGGCGGCCTCGCCGCTGCGGCTGGTTCGACCTCGTGGCCGGTCGGTACTCGGTGGGCATCAACGGCATGACCGGCGTGGTGATCACCAAGCTGGACGTGCTGGATTCCCTGCCGCAGATCAAGGTGACCGAGGCCTACGACGTGGACGGGGAGCAGGTCAAGGACTTCCCGGTGCGGTACGACACCCTCTGCCGCGCACGCTCCATCCTGGGCGAGAAGGCCGGCTGGGAGAAGCCCACCGGCAAGGCGCGCAAGCTCGCCGATCTGCCGGCCAACGCCCGCAAGTACCTGGAATACCTGGAACGGGAGCTGGGCGTGCTCATCGTGGGCGTCTCGGTGGGCAAGTCCCGCGAGCAGATGATCTGGACCCCCACCGGGGTGACCACCTGAGCCGCCCGGGCGCCGTTTTGACACGTGGGCCGACAGACGGTAGGTTTGGCCGACGCCGCGTGGGCCGCTAGCTCATCTGGTTAGAGCATCTGCCTTTTAAGCAGAGGGTGCCTGGTTCGAGTCCAGGGCGGCCTACCACAGGACGAGACGCCGCGACATGTCGTCGCGGCGTCTCCTTTTTTTGCGGGATCGGGTGTCCTTGCCGGGCGTCGCCGGCGGCGGACACGGTCCCCGGAGCCGTCGCCGCACGTGAGCGTCCTGGCGCGCCCGGCGCCGGTTGCGGTCGTCCCCGTCGCCGCGGCCGCCTGGCCGATGATCCCGCCCATCCCCGCTGATGCCCTGCTCGTGTCGCCCCCGCCCTGTGAACGGTTCCCCCCGGTCGCCGCCGGGCGCGCCGCTTGCCCTGGTGCCACGGTCGTCCGTCTTCCGCCGGCTGATGGGAACACCCGCCCTGGCCGGCCGGCCCCGAGCGAGAGGACACGTCATGGCCCGATGCCTCACGCCGCTCCGCTGGCTGGTGCCGCTGCTGCTCTTCGGGGCACCGTGCGCGGCCGCGACGCCGGTCCAGGAACTGGTGCGCCAGCCGCCGGTCACCTGGCACCACGCCCGCGCCTGGTCGCTCAGCTCCGACGAGGTCCTGTTCGGCCGCCTCGCCGACGTGATCCGCCTGGCCGACGGCACCCTCGCCGTCGCTGACGGCCAGCTCGGGCAGGTCCTCCTGCTCCGCACGGACGGCACGCTGGAGCGCACACTGCCGGTGGCGGGCGAGGGCCCCGGACGGGTGCCGCGGCTGACCGGCCTGGCGCGGACCGCGACGGACGAGCTGGCGCTGGTGCAGGCCTGGCCCGGACGCGTGGAGGTGGTCGCCCGTGACGGGACGCCGCGGCGGAGCCTGCGGGCCCGGGCGAATGGCCAGGTCGGCGATGGTGGCGTGGCCACGCTCCTGCGCCTGCTAGCCGGCGCCGAGCGCTGGCTCGGGCTGCTGGTGCACGTCGATCACCCGCGGCGGCGGCAGGTCCGCACCAGCGTGACCCTGGCCTGGCTCGACCACAGGGATCTCGCCCGACGGGGTGCCGTCTGGGGGCAGGAGGTGATCACCCGCATCGAGCCCGGCGTGGTGGACGAGACGGCGGGCCACGCGCCGCACCGCGGCTGGGCGCTGCTCGCCGACGGCCGGGCCGTGGTGGCGCCGGCGCGCGCGGCCTATCGCCTCGAACTCCATCACCCGGTCCACGGCCTGGAGCGCGTCCTGATCCGCACGGTGCCCACGTTCCCGCGTCCGGCGGCGGAGGTCGCCAGGCTGCGCCGTGGATTCCGTCGCACGGTGGACGGACGGCCGCGTCCCGTGGACCTGCGCTGCCACGAGACCGCCGAGGCCATCACGCGCGTCCAGGTCCTCGACTCCGGCCACGTCCTCGTGACCAGCGCCCATCGCCGGCACGACCTGCCGGCGGGGGTGAGCCTGCGCCTCGACCTCGTCGACCTCCGGGCCGCCACCGTGGCCGACGTCCACCTGCGGATCCCCCGCCGGTGGGACCAGGATGCGCTGCTGGTCCTGCCGGACCGCGACGTGGTGGTCCTGCGGGAGCAGGCGGGCTGCCTCTCGCTCATGGGGGCGTGGCCGGACCCGCAGGGCAGTGGACGCCCCCCCGCCATCGAGTACTGGACCTATCAGGGAGAGACGCCATGACCGTGATCGCGCCGCGGCGGACCATCCGGGGCCCGCTGACCATCCTGACCGTCCTGAGCATCATGACCATCGCGACCCTCCTGCCGGACCTCGCCTCGCCCCCGCTCGCCCATGCCGGGGTACCGGACGCCCGCCTGCAGCTCCGCTACCACGCGGTCTCCGGCGCGGTGGACCGGGCGGTGTCGCCCCTGCTCGCCGCCTTCGCTCGCGAGTACGGGCCCGAGGGCCTGGACGTGCGGGCGGCCGGGCCGGCGGCCGACCGGGCGGCCGGGGTCCGGCCGCTCGCACGAGGCTCCGGGCCCCTCGCTCCCGGCATGGCGCTGACCCTCGCGGACCCCGAGGGCCGGGTGCTCCTGGCGTTGCCCGCCGACGCGCTGGATCTGTACGCGGTGTATCGCGTCTGCGAGCGGGAGCTGCGTGGCCGGGAGCGGACCGGCTATCCGGAGCATGTCCGGCATCTCCTGGAGGCACGACTGGCCGCCGACGACCTGCTGATCCCCCTGGATGATCGGCCCCTGGAACCGGCCTCGGCGGTGCTCGCGGCCAGCACGGCCGACCTGCTCTTCCTGCCACCCGGCTGTGGACCCTGCCTGATCGCCCGGCACGAGGCGGCCGTGCGGGCCGCCGTGGCGTCCGCGCCGGACCGCCCGGTGCTGGCCTTCGAGGCCGCCGCGGTGGCGGCGCTCGACGACCTGGGCTGGCGGGGACGCGGCTACCTCCTGCCGCTGGACGCGGGCGCTCGCATCCTCGGCCTGCGCCAGGGCGGGTCCTATCGCCCGCTGCTGGTGCGCCACCAGGGATCGGCCGGCATCGCGGTCGCCACGCTCCCGACACCGGAGGAGCGGCCATGATCGGCCGGCACCGCCCGTTTCGCCGCGCCGTGGCCTTCGTGGCCCGCGCCGGGCTGCTCGCCTTGCCCGTCGTCCTGCTGGCCGCGACGGCCGCTTTCACCGCCGCTGCTCCCCCGGCGCCCGCCGACGCCGCGCCCGGGATGCCCCCGAAGGCCGGGACGGATGGGGCCGCCGGGACGGCCGGCGCGGACGGCGACCCCATCGCGCCCCGGCGGCTGGCCATCCGCCAGGCCATCCCGTGCGGGGATTTCGCGGGGGAGCTCGTGGACCTGGCCTGGTCCGGCGGCCGGATCCACCTGCTGGACGCGCGGGAGCTGGTGGTCTGGTCGCTGGACATCGGTGGCGCCGGCCGCCAGGCGCTCGCGGTGCCCGGCCTGCGTCCGGAGAGCCTGTTCTTCGCCTGCGGGGACCGTCTGCACGTGGTGGATCCCTGGGCGCGGACGGTGAGCGTCCAGCTCGGGCCACGCCGCTGGGTCCCGGTGCCCACCGGCCATCGCGTCTTCCGCGGCGATGGCGATCACCGGGGACTGGTGCTGGGCGGCCCTCGCAGCGGGGGCCGGCCCCTGGCGCGGCTGGTGACCTGCGACGGCGACACGCTGGCGTTCGGTCAGGCCTACCACCTCACGCACCGGTACCGGTCGCTCACCCGCAACGCCAACTACCTGCACGTGGCCGTGGGGGACACCCTCGCGGTGCTGGCCCATCGCGCCCTCGGTCACCTGCGCGTCCATCACCGGGACGGCCGCCATCTCCGCGATTTCCACCTGGCCGGCGAGGCGCCCGAGCGCATGCGGCGCTGGTACCTGGGCAACCTCGGCCGCGTCCCGGCCGGTCCAGTCAGCGCGGCGCCGGAGACCCTCCTGGCCGACCTCGCGGCCGCTGCGGCGCCAGGCGAGTTCCCCATCCCCATCTACGTCAACGACCTCGCCATCCACGACGGACGCATCCATGTCCTGGTCAGCGGCACGGTGCAGGTCTACGACCCGGCGGGCCGGCTCCTGCAGAGCTTCGAGCCCCCGGAGGTCCACGAGCACCGCCGCGTGTCCGTCCACGAGATCGCCTTCACCGACGCGGGCGAGCTCCTCGGGCTGGATGCGCGTCACCACGGGATCGTCTACCGGTTCGGCCCGTTGCCCACGCCGGACGCGTCGCGGACCCCGGACCGGCGGTCACGGCGCGACGGCACCACCCTCAGCGAAGGGAGACGCTGACATGCGACCGTTCCTCATCGCGATCGTCCTGATCGGGGTCCTGCACCTCGCCCTGCCGGCGGCCGGCGCCGATGACGGCGGGGGCGGCCTCTGCAGCTGCTCGGCCCGGCACCCCATCGGCTATGGCTGCAGCATCACCGGGCCCTGCCCTTGCGAGTGCCATTGCCCCATCATCGGACGCTGCGGCTGCAGCTGCGGCGACAGCACCATGGACAATCCGCCGGCGGAGTGATCCGCCCGGCGACGGAACACGGAGGTCCACCATGACGAGAACGATGCGCGGGGCGGCGCTGGCCGTGGCCCTGCTGACGGTGGCGGCCAGCGCCCTGGCCAGCGGCGGCGAGGGGATCCAGTCCTGCTCCACCGAGTGCTGGTGGGGGGCGAGCTGCTCGGCCTCGGGGCCGCCCCCGTGCAGCTGCAGCTGCACCGGGTTCTTCGGCCTCGGCGGTCCCCGGTGCAGCTGCGGCGGCATGGAGATCGACAGTCCGCCGGGCAGCTAGCATGGGCGTCGGCCGGCGCCCGCGCCGCCGCCGCCTGCCACGCGAGAGCCCCCGGTCCCGCGGGACCGGGGGCTCGCGGCATCCCGCGCCCGCCGCTGGCGGCCGGTCGCGGCCGGGGGCTACTGACGCTGCAGCTGCACCCAGGTGCGCTCGAACTCCTCGACGGTCTCGGCGAAGAGATCCATGGCGCTCTGGATCGGCGCCGGGGTCTCGAGGTCCACGCCCGCGCGGGCGAGGATCTCCAGCGGCGGGGCGCTGGAGCCGGCCTTGAGCATGTTGTCGATGTAGCGTCGGGCGGCGTCGTCGCCGGACTCGGAGATCTCCTCGGCCAGGGCCAGGCCACTGGTCAGGCCCGTGGCGTAGGAGAAGACGTAGAAGTTGTAGTAGAAGTGGGGGATGAACATCCACTCGCACTCGTCGTTCTCGCCCATGGCGAAGCCCGGGCCGTAGTAGGTCGCGATGAGCTCGGCGTACTTGGCGTTGAGCCACTCGGCGGTCAGCGGGTTGCCGGCCTCGGCGTGCTCGTGGAACGCCAGCTCGAAGTCCGCGAACAGGGTCTGCCGGAAGATGGTCAGCCGGATGCTCTCGAGCCGCTGGTTGAGCAGCATGAGCTTCATCGCGGGATCGTCTTCGTACTTCTCGAGCAGGTGGTTGGTCAGCAGGGCCTCGTTGCAGGTGGAGGCCACCTCGGCCAGGAACGTGGTGTAGCCGCGGTACTGCGGCGGCTGGCTGTTGCTGCTGTACCAGCTGTGCAGCGCGTGGCCATACTCGTGCGCCGTGGTGTAGACCGCGTCGAGGGTGTTGTCGAAGTTCTGCAGCACGTAGGGATGGATGGCGTGGGCGAGCACGCCATTGCTGTAGGCGCCCGACCGCTTGTCCTCGTTGGGGAAGACGTCGGTCCAGCCGCTGGCCGGGTCCATGCCCACGCGCGCCTGCTCGACGTACTCCTTGCCCAGGGGCTCGAGCCCACGCGCGATGAGCTCCATGCCCTGCTCGTAGGTGTATTCCACCTCCATGTCCTCGAGCAGAGGATTGTAGAGGTTGGCGAACTCCAGCTCCGCGCCCAGGCCGAGCACCTTGCGGCGCAGCTCGACGTAACGGTGCAGCGTCCGGGGCAGGTTGTCGCGGACGGTGTCCACCAGGTTCCGGTACGTGGCCGTCGTGATGTTGTCGGGCGCCAGGGCGGCGTCGAGGCAGCTGTCGTACCCGCGGGCCTCCTTGGTGGCGATGTGGCTCTTGACCACGCCGTCGAGGAGCACGGCGAAGGTGTTCTCGTAGTCGCGCAGGGTGCCGAAGAAGCCCTCGGCGGCCTGCTTGCGCACGGCGTAGGTGGAGGCGGCGCGCAGGGTGCCGAAGTTGTTCAGCGTCAGCTGCTGGGGCTCGCCGTCCACGCCGACGATCTCCGGGAACGCGATGTCCACGCCCAGCAGGGCCTCGTGGGCGTCACCCGGCGTGCCGCGCATGCGGCCGAGGGTGGCCATGAGCTTCTCGCCGCTGGCGTCCAGGGTATGGTTCTCCTGGCGCCACATCTCCTCGAAGTAGTAGCGCCACTCGGCGAACTCCGGGTCCTCCTGCATCCAGCCCTCGATGACCTCGCGGTCGATCTGCAGCAGCTCGGGCTGCATCCACGAGGTGGCCTGGCCCAGGCGGGGACCCAGCTGCCCCACGCGGCCCTGCCGCGTGCGGGCCTCGTTGTCGCCCTGGTCGATGTCGAAGCGGAGCTGGGCATAGACCATGAGCTTGTAGAAGCGCTCCAGCATGGCGTAAAGGTCTTCCTGGGCCTGCTTCAGCGTCTCGCGGGACTCGCCGAGGCGGCCCTGGTACTCCAGGAGCGAGGGGATGTCCTGCTCGAAGGCCGCGAGCTCGGCTTCCCAGGCCTCGACGCTGGGGAAGATGTGCTCCCACTGCCACTGGTACTCGGTGGGGATGGCGCTACGCGGTGCGGCGGCATCGGGGGTGTAGGCGGCCGCGGACCAGGCCGCGAGCAACCCGAGAGCCAGGACCAGCAGGACCCTGGCGCTAGCGCGGTGGAACATGGGGGACCTCCGGGGTGACGGTCACAGGAAGGAGCCCGGCCCCTCGGGGCCGGGCTCTGCGGGGGAAGCGGGGCGGCCGATCAGGGGACCGGCCGGCCGAACCTGTCGTGGACGACCTCGGCATGCGCCTTGTCGGCGGGCAGGTCCGGCAGGTCCTCCTGGGACCAGCCGTACTCGCCCGGGTTGATCTCGTGGAAACGCAGCACCCGCCCATCGATGCCCACGGCGTAGAGGTTGGTGCCGCTGGTGCCCCAGATGTCGAAGAGCACGAGACCGTCGTCGTAGAGAACGATCTCCTCGAGGTTGCCGCCCGGATCGACGCGGGTGACGCGCCCGTCGTTGGTCACGGCCCAGACGGTGTCGGCGGGATCGGCGTGCAGGCCGTAGATCCGCGACTCGATCGCCGGGCTGAAGCGCTCCTGCCAGGCCAGCCGGCCGCCCTCGGACTCGTTGAGCTGGAAGAGCCGGCCGCCGTCGGTGGCGATGAAGTTGCCGCCCACGCGCTGGTCGCTGGTGCCGCAGGTGACCCACTCGCGGCCACCGGTGACGCGCCGAAGCTGCCAGTCCACCTCCTGGTCGGCCATCAGGATGACGCCCTCCGATCCGGCCACGCCGTAGTGGCCGACGCTGGTCAGCGACTCGATGTCCTCGCTGCGCTGCAGCGTGTCGAGGACGGCGTCCTCGGCGTCGCGGATGTAGATCTCCTCGGGGCCGTTGACCCAGGAGGTGCCGGACAGCCGGCGCAGGGTGCCCGCGTGACCGCTGACCATGACCTGATCCTGGTACTCGCCCACGGAGAACAGGTCCTCCTCGGTGCCGCTCTCCATCCGGGACCAGGCTCCCGTACCGGCGACATGCCGCAGGATCACGCCATCGTGCCCGGTGGCGTAGACCGTGCCGTCGCCCGGGCCCCAGACATCGGTGAGGGCCACCTCGACGCCGCTCTCGTGGCGGCTCCAGGCCGTGCCGTTCCAGTGGTAGATGAGGCCGGGCTGGCCCACCACGTAGATGTCCTCGGGGCCGGAGCCCCAGATGCCCAGGAACCAGGTACCCACCTCGGGCTCCGGCTGGGGCGGGTAGGTGGGGTCGCTCTCGTCGTCGCTGCACCCCACCGCGATCAGCAGCAGGCCCATCAGGAGGGTGACCAGCACCCTGGCGGCGCCGCGGCGGGTGTCCTTGGCCCGGACAGTCATCGTGGGCAGCTCCCTTGGCTTGTGTCGTTCCGCGGGATCGACCGGTGGCGCCGGCGGGCGGGGCGGCCGCCGCGGCGCTGACACCGTGAACCTCGGGTAAAAGTAATGAGTGGCCCGGGGAAAGTCCACAGACAACCGGGGTTGGCGCGACCTTGCCGCGGCCGCCGCCAGTGACGACATTGGGCCCCCAGGAACCCCGACCGGAGAGGCCTGCGATGAATCCCACGGACACCACCATCCCCACCGATCCGGCGGCCCTGGCTGTCGAGGTCGCGCGCCGCAAGCAGGAGCTGGACGCGGTGATCCTGGCGCATTTCTACCAGGAGCCCATGATCCAGGACCTGGCCGACCACGTGGGGGACAGCCTCTACCTGGCCCAGAAGGCCGCCGCCACCGACGCCGAGGTGATCGTGTTCGCGGGCGTGCACTTCATGGCCGAGACCGCGAAGATCCTCAACCCGGACAAGCAGGTCCTGGTGCCCGACCTCACTGCTGGCTGCAGCCTGGCCGACGGCTGCCCCCCGGACGAGTTCGCCGCCTTCCGGGCGCAGTACCCGGATCACCAGGTGGTCACCTACATCAACTGCTCGGCCGCGACCAAGGCCCAGAGCGACATCATCTGCACCAGCAGCAACGCCGTGAAGGTGGTGGAGAGCTTCCCGCCCGACCAGCCGCTCATCTTCGCGCCGGACCGGTTCCTGGGCCGCTGGGTGGCCGAGCAGACCGGCCGCGAGCTGGTGCTCTGGCACGGCAGCTGCGAG
>JAASSM010000360.1 GCA_021767885.1 bacterium
ACTGCTGGCCTTGCCGGCGTCGGCGCGCACCTCGTGGGTCTCGGTGAAGGACCTCGATGGCGGTCAGGACCTCTGCCTGGAGGTGGACAGCCGACGCTTCACGTATACCGAGCTGCGCCCGGGCGAGACCGCCGAGGCGACCATCCACGGCCCCCGACGCCTGAAGCTCATCGCCCGCTACCTCTTCACCGCGGACGAGGCGCGCCGCCAGCCCTATACCGTGACGGTGGCCGTGGACGGGCGCGAGGTCCTGCGCAAGACCTTCACCGGCGAGCCGCTGGCCAGCGTCGCGCGCTGCCGTGGCGACCGGGAGGTCAGCGCGCTGCGCAAGGGCTACGTGGAGATCCCCGCCGGCCGGCACACCATCACCATCGGCGGCGAGACCGCCGGCGCCGGCGGCGTGGCCGTGCGCCTGTTCCGACAGGTCAAGCGGACGCGGGACCGCTGGATGTCCCTGGCGCCGGAGAGCTACGCCGAGATCCGCGAGCTGGAGTTCGCCAGCGGCAGCCGCTCCACCTACTACGCGCTGACCGCCGATCAGCCCCTCGGTCTACCGGTGCACGGGCCCACCACGCTGCGCGTGCGCACGCGGCTGGACTTCGACCACCGCATGAACGGCAGCCAGAACTACACGCTGGAGGTGCGCTGCGACGGCGAGGTCTGGCGCACGTTCCATTTCGATGCCACGCAGCTCAGTTCCGCGGTCTACGTGGACCGCCCGGACATCCTGCCGGGCAGCCGGCGCGAGCTCACCGTCTCCGTCCCCCGTGGCAGCCACCACATCACCATCCACTGCCTGCGCCCTCAGGCCTGCGGCGTGGCGGTGACGGTGGATCTGCCCCGGCGCGATCTCGAGCCCTAGGAGAGCCACCTTGCCCCTGCACCCGCGCCCGTCCTCGCCCCCACCGATCCTGGCAGCCGCCTGGCTGCTCGCCGCGGCCCTGCCGCTGCTCGCGCCGGCATCCGCCGCCGCCGCCTACATGCCCGAGCCGAGTAGCGAGGCGGTGGTCATCCCCGTCGGTGGCAAGGATTACCTGCTGATCAGCGAGGGCGCCGTGGTGGTGCCGCTCATCGGCCCGGGCACGTTCTACGGCTACGCCCGGGCGGGCTTCGCCCCGGGCGAGGACGGCGCCAAGCCCGGGCTGGTCCGCATCGACGGACTCGGCGAGCGCACGATCCGGATCCCCCTGGACTTCGCTCCCAGCCCGAGCAGCACCTGGGACGACGGCCGCCCTGGCCTGCCCAGCGGCGGTCGGCGCTTCGAGGTCCACGTGCCCGAGGGGCGCTGGAACCTGCGCCTGAGCGGCGACGTCCCCGAGGGCGGCATCCTCACCGCCGTGCTGTACTACGACGGGCCGGCCCAGCCCGGCACCAGTGCCGCGGCGGCCGCGGCCCGGCGCGAGAACCCCTGGCGCTACCGCAACTCCTTCACGCTGGAGATGATCTACGACGACAACATCCTCACCCAGCACGACGAGAACATCGACCCCTGGATCGCCTGGCCCCGGGACGATCTCGACCCCGACGACTACCGGATCAAGAGTTACGACGATCTGATCATCGCCCCCCAGCTGGATCTGGCCGCCGAGCGGGATCTGCTGGACTGGGGCAAGACCCGCTTCCGCTTCAAGGTCAAGCGCTGGATGTACGTCCAGAATCCCATCAAGACCAACACGGACCTGGACGTCTCGGTGCGCCAGTACTTCGGCGGCGGCAAGAGCCTGGAGCTGAGCTACCAGTACGCCCCCGAGCAGTACATCCGCCAGCTGGGCGACCGCCCCCCCTTCACCGACCCCGACCTCGAGGCCGAGTCTCGCGAGTTCCGCTTCACGCGCAACGTGGCCACGGCGACCTGGCGCCACTACATGGGCGAGCTGAGCTACTTCGTCCTCGCCGAAACCAACCGGCGCTACTACAACAAGCCCTTCATGGAGAACGACGTCGAGGCCTGGGAGGTACGCGGCCAGGTGGCCTACCGCTTCTTCGACCGCAACCTGCGCGTGAGCCTGGATTACTCCTACGAGGACGCCGAGGGCCGCGGCCACGACACGGTGGGCGAGACCGCCGAGACCAGCGACGACGGCGACCCCGGTTACGAGCGGGATCTCTATCGCCTGGGCCTGGACCTGGAGACCCCATGGCTGGAGCCGATCTGCGAGGAGGTGGGCGCCGTCTACCTCTTCATGGACTACTACTACACCACGCAGAAGGACATCTTCGCCGCCCCGTATCAGCGCGGCCGCCGCGACAAGTGGACCAAGATCTTCCTGTCGGCATCCCGGTCCCTCACCCGCGACCTGGATCTCGACTTCACCTTCGTGTACTCCGAGCGGGCGATCGACTCGTCCTGGTATGGCGACATCACGCTGGACAAGGAGTACATCCAGCACCGCTACGAGCTGAGCCTCGGCTACGACTTCTAGAGGAGTGCCCATGACCCCCCGTGCGCTGACCTGGCCCTTCACCGCCTCGTGGCGAACCCCCGTCCTGTTCCTGCTGGTCGCGCTGCCGGCCCTCCTGCTCGGAGGCTGTGGCAAGCAGGACCTCTACGAGGCCCCCGGCTCGGGATACGACATCCGCGGGCGGCTGCCCCTGCCCTCGGTCAACGAGGGGGTGGCCGTGATCGGCAACACCGCCCTGGTGGCCGCCGGCGAGGCCGGCCTGCACGTGGTGGACCTCTCCGACCCCGCCGCCCCGCAGCTGCTCGCGACCATCAACACCACCAAGTACGCCGACGACGTCCAGGCGGTGCGCACGTTCACCGGGGGCGTGATGCGCGACATCGCCCACGTGGTCGAGGGCACCGAGGGCGTCACCAGCTACGACGTCACCGACCCGGCCACCCCCACCGACTACCAGACCGGCACCACCGCCGTGGTGGGCCGCACCATCCACGTCGACCAGCCGGCCGACCCCTCGGCCCCCTACGTGGTCTACCTGGCCGAGGACTGGAAGGGCGTCCGCATCTTCGAGTCCGTCCCCGCCGATCCCGGCATCCTGGCCTACAACGGCGTGTTCGTCGGCACGCAGGGCGCGGCCTACGGCCTGGTCGTCCGCGACGGCTGGGGCTACTGCGCCGACAACGAGATGGGCCTCGCCGTGCTGGACCTGCGCATCCTGGATCTCGACGCGGTCAACCTCGCGGCCTGGGCCGACACCCCCGGCAATGCCCGCGCCGTGGCCCTCGAGGGCGACCATGCCTTCGTGGCCGACGGCACCGAGGGCCTGGCGGTCTTCGCCATCGAGGCCGGCGAGACCCCGGTCAAGCTGGCCCAGTACGACCTCTCCGGCTTCTCGGTGGCCATCGCCGTGCGCGACGGCCTGTGCGCGCTGGCCGCCAACGGCGGCGGCGTGCACTTCCTCGACGTCACGCGCCCCGACCGTCCGGTCTACCTCGGCTCGACGGCCACCAGCTACGCCACCGACCTGGCCTTCACCGACGACGGCGCCTGCGTGGTGGTGGACGAGGACGACGGTCTGCTCGTGCTCACCGGGCACGGGCCGTTCGCCGACCACACCGCGCCCGCCCCGGTCACCGATCTGGTGGCCGAGGCTGCCGGCACCTCCGACGTGGAACTCGCCTGGACCATGACCGGCGACGACCGCCTGCTCGGCCATGCCCACCAGGCCACCATCCGCATCGCCGATGCGCCCATCGCCGATGCGGCCGCCTGGGAGGCGGCGGCCCTCGTCGGCACCCTGGAGTCCGTGGCCGCGCCG
>JAASSM010000361.1 GCA_021767885.1 bacterium
ACCAACATGTTCAAGTCGCTGTACTCCGGTGTTTCCGGCATGTCGGCCAACATGGCCCAGCTCGACGTGATCGGCAACAACATCGCCAACAGCAACACGGTCGGTTTCAAGTCCGGTCGCGTGACGTTCAACGAGATGCTGACGCAGACCATCCGCTCCGCCTCGCGGCCCATCTCCGGCGGTCTCGGCGGTACCAATCCCCAGCAGATCGGCCTGGGCACCAAGGTGGGCAGCATCGACACCAACTTCGGGCAGGGGAACTTCCAGACCACCGGCATCAAGACCGATCTGGCCATCCAGGGCTCGGGCTTCTTCGTGCTCTCCGACGGGGTGAACAACACGTACACCCGAGCCGGCGTCTTCGGTCTGGATGCCGGCAACTTCCTGGTCAACCCCAGCACCGGCCTGAAGGTCCAGGGCGTCATGGCCGACGCCGACGGCGTCATCGGCAACGGTCCGGTGGGCGACCTGTTCATCGACCCGGGCCAGGTGGTCCCGGCGGCGGCCTCCACCTCGGTGGAACTCATCGGCAACCTCGATGCCGATGCCGACGCGCGCGGCAGCATCGTGGAGACGGGCTCGCTGCTGGTGGCCGCCGCGGCCGATGACCTGCTGGTGGACCTCAGTGGTACCACCACCGGCAATCTCGGCCTCTTCGCCGGCGACGTCATCACCATGAACGGCCAGAGCGGCGGTGCCGACCTCGCCGACAGCACCTTCGAGGTCACCGGCACCTCCACCCTGCAGGATCTGCTGGACTGGCTGAACACCCAGGAGCCGGGCCTGACCTTCGGCCTGAGCGCCGACCCGGCGTTCGCGGGCGCCATCGAGGTGACCAACGCCACCGGCGCCACGGTGGATGGGCTCTCGCTCTCGCTCAACGGCCGCACGAGCTTCAACCAGAACTTCCTGTTCCCGGGCGACATCCCCGACGGGACCACCACCAACACGGCCGAGGGAACCAGCGGCGAGGGCCTGCTGCGCGGATACGCGGACGAGAATGACACCCTGGCCAGCCTCTTCAGCGCCAACGGCTCCAGCCTGGGCCTGGATCTCAGCGGCGGCTCGACGAACATCACCATCGGTGGCGATCTCGGCGGCGAGGAGGTGGCGGCCAGCGTCCTGACCGTGGACGACACCACGACCATGGCCGACCTCCTGGCGGAGATCCAGCAGACCTTCGGCATCAACTCCAACCCCGTGGAGATCAACAGCGAGGGACAGATCGTGGTCCGTGGCGAGGCCGGCACCGCGGCCGCCATCGGCCGCATCTCCATCGAGGAGGTGGGGACGGACAACACGCTGCAGGCCCTCACGTTCAGCCCCACCCAGCAGGCCCGCGACCAGCAGACCTTCTCCGTGTCCACCACCACCTACGATTCCCTCGGCGGCGAGCACACCATCAACTTCAGCTTCCAGAAGGTGCCGGGCGAGAACGAGTGGATCTGGGAGGCCGAGATGGAGGGCGGCGAGGAGATCATCTCCGGTGGTAGCGGCCGCATGCGCTTCGACGAGAACGGCGCCATCAGCAACTTCAGCTACGACGACGACGCCTCCGGCCTGGTCTACCAGCCCCAGGATGCGGGCCAGCAGGGGGCCGGCCCGGTCACCCTGCAGATCGACTACGGCGAGATCGGCGGACTCAGCGGCCTGACCCAGTTCGAGGGCAGCGGCAGCCTGCGGTCCATGGCCGACGGCTACACCGCCGGCAGCCTCGTGGACTACGAGATCGACCAGAGCGGCCTGATCGTGGGCCGCTTCAGCAACGACACCATGCGCAACATCGGCCGCATCGCGCTGGTCCAGTTCAACAACGAGGCGGGCCTGGTGCGCGAGGCCAACAACACCTACCGGCTGAGC
This sequence comes from bacterium, assembly GCA_021767885.1. The sequence continues at coordinate 1,861 of JAASSM010000361.1, forward strand.
GGCAACTCCGGCGACCCGATGATCGCCTTCGCTGGCGAGGGCAACGGCCTGACGCTGACGCCGGGAGCCCTGGAGAGCAGCAACGTGGACCTGGCCACCGAGTTCACGCGCCTGGTGGTGGCCCAGCGGGCGTTCCAGGCCAACAGCCGCGTCGTGACCACGGGCGACACGCTCATGCAGGAGCTGGTCAACCTGGTCCGGTAGCGGGGATCGACGCCGGGCGGGGCGCCCCGGGCCCCGCCCGCACGCAGGCCGGAGCTAAAGTCCATGATCAAGATCACGAAACTTAATGGCAGGGAACTGGTGGTCAACGCCGACCTCATCGAGTTCGTCGAGGCCACCCCGGATACCCTGATCAGCCTGACCACCGGCCGCAAGGTCATGGTGCTCGAGGACCTCGACGAGGTGGTCAGGCGGGCGGTGAGCTACCGGAGTCGGGCCCGCATCTACCCGGTACCCACCGGTGGCACGGGATCGGTCTTCGAGGGCTGACCCGCGACGACCCCGCAGAGAGGCGACGGACGTGGACATCGGGACTGTCATCGGCATCGTCGCAGCGTTCGCGCTGGTGATCTGGGGCATCCTCCTGGGCGGAAGCCTGAGCCAGTTCGCGGACGGACCATCGGTGGCCATCGTCATCGGCGGCACGTTCGCCGCCCTGCTGGTGGCCTTCCCCCTGCAGAAGGTCCTCGGCGTGGCCAAGGTGCTGCGCAAGGCCTTCTTCGCCTCGCCCCAGGAACCCGGCGAGGTGATCGCCAAGATGGTCCGGTACGCCGAACGGGCGCGCCGGGAGGGCATGCTCGCCCTGGAGGAGGAGTCGGAGGAGGAGCCGGATCTCTTCCTGCGCAAGGGCCTGCGCCTGGCGGTGGATGGCACCGATCCCCAGCTGCTGGAGAAGATCCTGGAGACCGACATCGGCCAGATCGAATCCCGGCACAAGGACGGCAAGGGCATCCTCGAGGCCGGCGGCACCTTCGCCCCGGCCTTCGGCATGGCCGGGACCCTCATCGGTCTGATCAACATGCTGGCCTCGCTGGAGGATCCCAGCACCATCGGCGCCGGCATGGCCACCGCGCTGATCACCACCTTCTACGGCGCGCTGCTCGCCAACGCCTTCTTCCTGCCCCTGGCCAGCAAGCTCGAGTCCCGCTCATCGGAGGAGATCCTGGTCAAGGAGATGATCATCGACGGGATCATGGCCATCCAGAGCGGCGACTCGCCGCGCATCGTGGAGGAGAAGCTCAAGAGCTTCCTCTCACCGGTGCAGCGCGCGCAGGTGGACGACGCCAAGCAGAAGGCCGCCTAGGCCGGCCGCGCCGGTCGCCGGCCCCCGGGAGCAGCGATGAGCAAGAAGAAGCGCCCGGTCATCATCAAGCAGGGCCTCGACGGCTGGGTCATGACCTACGGCGACATGATGTCGCTGCTGCTGACCTTCTTCGTGCTCATCGTCAGCTTCTCCTCGATGCAGGAGACCAAGTTCAAGGACGCGGCCATGTCGCTGCGACGCGCCTTCGGCGTCATGGTCCAGCCCCAGTCCGTGATCGAGTTCAACGACCCCCTGATGCCCCGGTACGAGACCGAGGAGCAGTCGGACCTGCTGCTGGAGATCCGCGAGCTCGAGAGCGCCCTGCTCGACCGTGGCCTGCAGAACGAGGTCGAGATGCAGGTGCAGGCGGACGGCGTCCGCTTCCGGATCGATGCTCCGGTCCTCTTCGCGCCGGCCAGCGTGGAGCTGCAGCCAGCCAGCTGCGAGATCCTCGATACCCTGGCCACCTTCCTCGGCAAGTTCCCGGGCGAGGTGCGAGTGGATGGCCATTCCGACGCCCTTCCCATCCACAGCAGCCGCTATCCCAGCAA
>JAASSM010000362.1 GCA_021767885.1 bacterium
CCGGAACTGTGCACGAGCACCCACCTGGCGCAGGTGCGGCTGGACCAGGGGCGCGGCGGTGGCCATCCCCATCACCTGGTGCTCTGCGAGTACGCGCCGCCGGAGCGATCGCCCCACGAGCTGGCCGCGGCGCCGGACGAGGGCGCCACGCCCGCGCTCTGCGTCCACGCGCGCTTCGCCCACCTCTCGGCGGCGCGGGATCACGCGCGGCCGGGCCAGCCGGTGCTCCTGAAGCCCATCAAGCAGGCGGAGCTGCTGGCCCAGCTCCGGGGGCTGCTGGGTGGCGAGCCGGCGGCCGGCGCGCCCGCACCCGCCGCCGATCCGACCGGCAGCGAGGGCCCCTACCTCGCGCCGCTGCGGATCCTGGTGGCGGAGGACAATCCGGTCAACCAGGTGGTGATCGAGCGTCTGCTGGTGCGCGACGGCCACACCGTGATCATGACCGCCGACGGCGCGGCGGCCGCGGCGGCGCTCACCGCCGCGGAGGCCCCCTGCGACCTGGTCCTCATGGACCTGCAGATGCCCGAGCTGGACGGCCTGGAGGCCACCCGTCGCCTCCGCGAGCACGAGGACCGCACCGGCCGGCCGCGCACGCCGGTGATCATGCTCACCGCCTGCGCCATGGTGGGCGACCGCGAGCGATGCCTCGCCGCCGGCGCGGACGACCACGTCACCAAGCCGGTGGACATCGCCGAGCTGCGCCGGGCCATGGACCGTCTGGCCGGCCCGGCCCGGCGATCCGATCACCGGACCAGGGACAGCTTGCCCGTCTGAACCTCCCCGCCGGCCACCACGCGGTAGAAGTAGACGCCGCTGGCCAGTGCGCGGCCCCGGTGGTCGGTGCCGTCCCACACGAGGGCGTGCCGGCCCGCCGGCCGCTCGCCGCTGGTCAGCGTGCGCACCGCCCGGCCGGCCACGTCGTGCACGGTGACCTGCACCGGGCGCGCGTCGCCGAGGGTGAAGGCCACGGTCACGCGGGGGTTGAAGGGGTTGGGATGGGCGACCACGTCCCGCAGGATGGCGCCGGGCAGGTCGGGCGCGCCCACGCTGGTCAGCCACGGGTCGTAGGTGACCAGGCCGAGGGAACCCTGGTCGGGCTGGTGGAAGATGGCGTCCTCCACGCCCTGGGCGTCGGCCGTGCCCCACCAGTTGCCCTGGGCCATCTGCGGCAGCGGCGTGTTGTTGTAGAAGCCGTAGGTCTGGCCGCCGAGGCCGTTGTCGAGGATCTGGTTGCCGCCGTCGTCGCCGGGGAAGTCGTTGACCAGGTCGCCCAGGTTGGGCTGGCCGCCGTTGATGGCGGCCACGCCGTACCAGTGCCCGGTGATCACGTTGTCGGTGAGGATGGGCGAGCTGTCCCCGTTGCAGGCGACGCCGAAGCCCCAGTTCACCGTGTCGGGGTGGATGGTGTTGTCGGTGATGGTGTTGCCGGTGATGGTGGGATTGGCGCCCACCGAGTAGCAGAGGATCCCGTAGCCGCACCCGGAGATGGTGTTGCCCTCGATCACGGCGCTGCTGCTGTTCCAGACCGAGATCCCGCCGCTCATGTAGTTGCCGCTGCCCAGGATGGTGTTGCCCTGGATGTGCGGCGAGTTGACGCCCTGCAAACCGATGCTGATGTACGGGTAGGGCGAGCTGTTCTCCACGTTGTTGTTCTCGAGGTGGCAATCGCGGATGGTGGGCGAGGCGGTGAGCGTCAGGCTGATCGTGCGCTGCTGGTTGTCGGTGAACGTGCAGGCGAGGATGGAGCCGTCTCCCGAGGAGATGTCCAGGGCCTTGCTGGCGCTGTGGTGCAGGTGGCAGTTCTCCAGCCAGATGTCGTCCCCGAAGACGTCCACGGCGATGTCGGCCCATCCGATCTCCACGTGCGAGAGGTGGAAGGCCGAGCTGGCGTCGGTGTCGCGGAAGTCGAGCCCGCGCCAGGCGCCCGGGGTCTCGGTGGCCGGACGCATGACGATGGGCTCGAGGGAGGATCCGTGGGCGATGAGCAGGCCGTTGATCTCCAGGCCGATCTCGCCGGTGGTGTCCTGGAAGATGAGCGTGTCGCCGAAGCCGAGGGTGAGCCGGTCGCCGACCGAGACGATCACCGACTCGTGCACCTCGTAGGTGCCGTCGGCGCCGGTGACCGCGCCGGCGGACTGGGCGACGAGGTCGTCCATCTGCCACATGACGCCGGTGCCCGGGGTGGCGTACTCGGCGGTGGCGGGCAGGACGAACAGCAGCGGCCAGAGGGCCGCGAAGAGGAGGCGGGCGGGCGTGCGCATGGCTGGCTCCCGGGGCTGGAGGATGGCCGCACGGCGTCGCGCGGCAGCGGTCGCGGATTCCTGCCCATCATAGCACGGACGGCGGGCGGGCGGCGAGGCTTGCCGCCGGCGGCCGGACCGCCTAGGTTGGGTCCATGACGAACGGGGCGCGGGAAACCTCGCGGGTTCCCGCGCCTCGCCTTTTCCCCGCGAGTGACCACCGGGAGGGTGACCACATGGCCACCGCCAAGCAAGGCGACCGCGTCAAGATCCATTACACGGGCCGCCTGCCGGACGGTCGCGTGTTCGATAGCAGCCGCGAGCGCGATCCCCTGGAGTTCGAGGCCGGCAGCGCCGACGTGATCCCCGGCATCAGCCATGCCGTGGTGGGCATGGACGAGGGCGTCGAGCGCACCATCACCGTGGCGCCCGAGGATGCCTTCGGCCCCCGCAACGAGGCCATGGTGCAGGAGGTGCCCCGCGATGCCCTGCCCGAGGACGTGAGCGTGGGCGAGCCCCTGCGGGCCAAGGCCGGCGAGCAGGAGGTCCAGGTCTGGGTGGCGGAACTGGACGACGAGAAGGCCGTGATCGACGGCAACCATCCGCTGGCCGGCCAGACCCTGGAGTTCGACGTCGAGCTGGTGGAGGTGGTGGCCGGCGGCCGGATCATCGAGCCCTGACCGCCACGCGCTGCACCACCGCTCCCCCGCCGGGCGAGCGCGGACCGCGGCGCGCCTACCCCAGGCGCGCCGCGGCCACCAGACCGTAGCCCAGTGCCGCCCCCGCGTGGGTGAGCAGCGCCGGCCACACGCTCCCGGACCGTTCCCGCCACCAGCTCCAGGTCGCCGCGGCCGCCAGGACCGCCACCAGCATCAGGCTGGCGGCCGCCGGCGTGGGCGCCAGCGCCTGCAGGGTGACGGCGTGATAGCTGGTGAACAGCGCTGCCAGGGCGGCGGCGGCCGGCCAGCGGCGCCGTCGCCGGTGCACCAGGTGCGTGTGCAGCCAGCCGCGCCAGAACAGCTCCTCCGCCGGCGCGCCGACCAGGACCAGGAACCCCAGGGCCCAGGGGACCTGCTCGCGGCCCAGGCCCCACCCGGCGAGGGTGCCCAGCAGGTGGGCCGGATCCGGAAACAGCGCCGGCAGCGCCCGACAGGCCACCGGCGGGATCGCCGCGAGGACCGCGGCCGCGGCCAGGCCGGCGCCGATCGCCGCCGTCGGCCACCGCCCCTGCGCATCGAGGAGGCCCAGGTCCCGCGCGTGCTGGCGCCAGGAGCGGCCCTGGCTCCGGGCCACCAGCGCCGGCATCAGCAGGCAAACCGCCCCGTGGTAGAGCGCGAACACGGCCCCGGCGCTCCGCGGGCCCAGGAGCAGCGCGCCCGCGCGGACGGGGGCGGCCAGGGCGGCGCACCAGGCAGGGCGGTGGTGCAACCCGGGCGGGGCCTTCCGCGTGGAGGTGGCGACGCCG
>JAASSM010000363.1 GCA_021767885.1 bacterium
CCGCGAGGGCATGGGCCGGGTCCCGGACGCGCGGGGCCGCGCGCTGCTGGCGGAGAACCTCCGCCGTCTGGCCGACGCCGCCGGCGAGGCCACCGACCGCGGCGGCCAGGCTCCGGATGCCGATCCGGCTCCCGCCCCGGATACCGCCCCGGATACCGCCCCCGATCCCGCCCCGGGGTCCGGCCGGCCGGACTGAAAAAAACTCCGCTGGGTTCTGGCGACCGGTGCGTTCAGGGGGGCAGAGAACGGCAACCCTGCAACCCCCGGGCCGGCAGGCCCAGCTCAGGAGGAGATCCCATGACCCACCGCACCCGCACTCTCATCGTGATCGCCCTGGTGGCCGTCCTGGCCGCCACCGCCCTGGCCCAGCCCGGCCGCGCGCCCCGCGCCCGCGCCGGCGGCCCCGGCCACTGCGACATGGGCCCCGGCTGGCGCCTGGAGCGCATGGCCGAGGTCCTGGACCTGACCGAGGCGCAGCAGACGGCCATCGCCGAGCTGCAGGAGAAGGCCCGCGACCAGGCCGTGGAGCTGCGCAAGGACCTGGCCCGGCTGCGCAACCAGAAGCACGGCGAGATGCTGAAGGACACCCCCTCGGAGAAGACCCTGGTCGAGCTGACCGAGAAGATGGGCGAGATCCGCACGAAGCTGCAGGTGCAGCGGCTGCAGACCCGCCTGGCCGTGCGTGAGCAGTTGACCGCGGAGCAGCGCGACCAGATGCTGCTCATGGGCCCGCGCCACGGCGGCCGTGGCGGCCGCGGCGGCCCCGGCTGCGACGGCGGCCCCTGCGACGGGTCCGGCCGCGAGAACCGGCGCGGCGGCCGGGGCCAGGGCCGCGGTCCCGGCCGGAGCCTGTAGACCGACAGCCACGGTGGGCGAACCCGTGTCCCACGACGACGACACCCTGATGCAGAGCATCGCCACGGGCGATGAGCGGGCCTTCCGGCTCCTCGTCGCCCGCTGGGAGGGGCCGGTGTTCCGCTTCCTGGTGCACATGCTCGGGGCGGAGGAGGAGGCGCGGGACCTGACCCAGGACACCTTCCTGAAGGTCTGGGACCAGGCCGGCCGCTACCGGCCCGAGGGCAAGTTCCGCAGCTGGCTGCTGCGCATGGCCGGCAACCGGGCCCGCAGCGCCCTGCGCCGGCGCAAGATCCTGCGCTGGGTGAGCTTCGACCTCGCCAGCCACGACCGCTCCGCCCCGGACGACGATCCGCACCGCGGCCTCGAGCGCCGCGAGACCGTCGCCCGCGTCCGCGCCGCCGTGGCCGCCCTGCCCGGGCGCCAGCGGCAGGCGGTGGTCCTGCGTCGCCTGCAGGGCCTGCCGTACCGGGAGATCGCCGAGATCATGGAGACCACGGTGCCGGCCATCGAATCGCTGCTGCAGCGCGCGGCCACCAGCCTGCGCGAGAGCCTGGGGCCGGAGCTGGACCCCGGGGGCCCGCTCCGCCGCCCCGCCCCCTCCGGACCCGCCACGCGGGAGGAGTCGTCATGACGCACGTCCATCAGCGCCTGCAGGCCTACCTCGACGGCGAGCTGACGCCGGCCGAGGCGCGGGCCCTCGAGGATCACGTCCGCCGGTGCGCGGACTGCCGCGCCGGACTGGAGGCCACGCGCGCCGCCTGGGCGGCCGTGGACGCGGCCGTCCGGCCGGAGCTGTCGCGGTCGGTGTGGCCGGAGCTGGCCACGCGCCTGGAGCGGCGACGGGCAGCGGGACGCTGGACCTGGCCCCAGCGCGGCCTGGCCGCCGCGGCCGCCGTGGCCGGGCTGGTGCTCGGGCTGAGCCTGGGCGGGCCGCCGGCCGCCGGCACCCGCGACGGGGAGCCGTCGGTGGTGGCGGCCGACACCGATTACCTGGAGACGAGTCTGCCCTCCCTGGACCAGAGCTGGCTCCTGGCGGCGGACGTGGACGAGGACGCCGGATCATGAAGACGCGAGCCCTGTGGATCGCCCTGCTGCTGTCGCTCAGCCTCAACGTGGGCCTGGGCCTGAACCTGTGGCGCCGCGGGCAGGCCGCCGCCCCGGACGTGCCACCGCCCGGCGCGCGGCCCGGCCCGGCGCCGGAGGCGTGGCGCGACCTGGCCGGCGACCCCGAGCAGACCGTGGGCCTGCTGCGGCACCGGCTGGAGCGGCTGCAGCGTCGCCTGGACCTCACCGACGCGCAGCGCGACTCGCTCTGGCAGCTGCACCGCGACACCGGGCCGCAGGTGCTCGACCGGCGGCGCGCCCTGATGCAGGCCCGGCGCGAGCTGCACGGGCTGCTGGGCACCCCGGACCCGGATCCCCAGCGCGTGGGCGAGGCCCGGCGCCGGATCACCGGCCTGCAGGGCGAGCTGGACTCGCTGGTGGTGGCGGTCATGCTGCAGGAGCGCGCCATCCTGACCCCCGAGCAGGCCGAGCGCTACCGCGGGCTGTTCCCCTTCGGCGGACCCGACGGCCGGCCGGACCGCGGCCCCGCCGGACGGGGGGGCGGGCGGCATCGCCACCGGACCCCCTGAGGGCCCATTTTCCTTGACACCGCGTGGCCGAATCTCTTACGTAGTCGTTGAGTTGACGGGGTCCGGACCACATCCTCGGCAAGGCCCCGGCCCGTGTCCGCGCACCGCGCGGATCCCCACCCAGCCCTGGATCATTCCGTCCCCCGATCGCCAACCCCGGAGTGATCCCGAGGGGAGTCTTCGATGACCAAGTCGCGCATCGTCCTGCTCGCTCTGCTGACCGTCCTGGCGGTGATGGCCGTGCTGGCCGGCTGCCGTTCGGCGCACACCACCAGCGCCATCCTGTACATCGAGCAGGAGCAGTACCAGAAGGCCATCGACGTGATCGACGAGGGGCTGCAGTACAACCCCGACGATCCCGAGGGCTTCTACTACCAGGGCGAGGCCTACAGCCGCATGGCCCAGCAGGCCATGGACGAGAACGACTACCTCGAGGCCAAGCACGCCTTCGAGAACGCGTACCGGAAGTACACGCAGGCGCGGCAGATGGCCGGCGAGGACAGCGAGATCCCCGAGATGGTGGACGAGTCGCTGGACATCAACTACCGCAACACCCTGCGCGACGGCTCGCAGATGTGGCGCGAGCAGCACTACGAGGAGGCCGAGGGCTTCTTCCGCCTGGCCTACGCCGCGCTGCCGGACTCCCTGGACTCCATCAAGAACATCGCCAGCATGAAGATCCAGCAGGCCGAGGTCAGCCCCCCGGACAGCGCCGCCATGCTGCGCGACGAGGCCCTCGAGCTGCTGGACACCGTGCTGGCCGATCGCCCGCGGGCCTACCGCCTGCGCGCGGACAAGGCGTACGTGCTGACCCAGCTCGATCGCACCGACGAGGCCCAGGCCATCTACGACGAGCTGCTGCGCGAGCACGGCGACGACCCCACCCTCCTGCTCGACGTGGTGGGCCTGTACAGCAAGCAGCAGCGCTACTCCGAGGCCGGCGACCTCTTCCTGCGGGTGGCGGACATCTACCTCAACGACACCGACCCGACCAACGACTCCCAGCTCAAGGGCCTCTACTCCGAGGCGGGCTACAACTACACCCTGGCGCAGGACTTCCCCGCCGCGCTGGACGCCTACGGCCAGGCCAGCGAGCAGGACGTCAACGACACCCAGATCATGCTGCAGCGCGCCCAGCTGCACCTGCAGTACGGCCAGGAGCTGATGACCCGCGCCGCCGATCTGTCGGTGGACCAGCCGGAGCGGTC
>JAASSM010000364.1 GCA_021767885.1 bacterium
CCTCGCGCACGGTGTCGGGCACGTGGTTCCAGTAGCGCTCCGGCTGGCGGTCCCAGGCCCGCAGGTCGGCGCAGACGGCCACCAGCAGGCTGGCGTCGGTGACCTGGGACTGGTCGAAACTCGCCTCCCGCAGGGCGCGCCGCAAGCCGGGGTCCTCGACCACCACCAGCCGGCAGTGCTGGATGTTGAAGGCGGTGGGGGCCAGCAGGGCGAGATCCAGCAGCCGCTCCGCGTGCTCCGCGGGCATGCGGTGCTCGGGATCGAAGCGCTTGATGGAGCGCCGGTTGCGGATGGCCTCGTGCACGTCCAAGGAACCGGTCCCTTCCCGCGGGTCCCCGATACGGCGCGGACCCGCCAAAATATTGACTTCCGACGTCTTGTTTACGGCGGCCAATGATACACCCTGACGCCACCCACGCCAGCCCCGGTCTTGAAATCGCCTTGTCATGACATGCGACCGCGCCGTAATCTCTCCCCCACCGTTCACCACGACGCCTTCACCTCCGGAGGACCCGAGATGCGCAACCTTCGCTCCCCCCTGCGGATCGCCGCCCTGGCGGCCACCGTCATGGCCCTGGCCGCGGCCCCCGCCGCCGCCGACGAGATCCTCGACCAGATCGAGCAGGCCATGGCCATGTACCGGGCCGGCGACTACGCCGGGGCGGCGAGCGAACTGGAGTTCGCCGCGGCGCAGATCCGCCAGTTGCGGGCCGGCGAGATCTCCGGCGCCCTGCCCGCACCGCTGGCCGGCTGGACCGCCCAGGACGCCGAGACCGCGGCCATGGGCTCCGGCTTCCTCGGCGGCGGCACCAGCGCCAGCCGCGTCTACGAGCAGGGCGAGGCCCGCGTCGAGGTGCAGATCCTCACCGACTCGCCCATGCTCCAGTCCATGGCCATGCTCATCAACAACCCCATGCTCCTGTCCGGCAGCGGCCAGAAGCTGGTGCGCATCGCGGGGCACAAGGGCGCCCTGGAGTGGAACGAGGACGCCGGCTCGCTCAACGTGGTGGTGGGCGGCGACGTGCTGGTGCAGATCGAGGGCAGCCGGTGCAGCCGCGACCACCTCACCGCCTACGCCGAGGCGGTGGACTACGATCTCATCGCGAAGCTCATGGGCGACTGATCGCGAGGCGGTGAGCGATCGCGGCCGGCCGGTCCCTCACCGGATCACGACGAACTTGCCGGTGAAGTCCTCCCAGCCGCTGGCCAGCGGCTGGACCACGAACAGGTAGATGCCGCTGACCACCTCCTGCCCGTTGCGCGTGGTCAGGTTCCAGGAGGCCTGGCCATCGCCCCGCGACCCGTCGTGCTCGAGGGTCTGCACGAGGTCGCCGGCGAGGGTGTAGATGGAGATGCGGCTGCGGCACGCCGGCAGGTTGGCGAAGGCCACGCGGACGCCGGTGGGGTCGTCGGCGTTGGGGTGCATCTGCTGGAAGCGGGACAGCGCCTCGCGCGTGGCGGGATTGGGGTAGACGTAGGCCTGGTAGGTGCCGTCGCGGACGTCCTCGCGGCTGGCGGCCTCGGCCCGGGGCACGGCGGCGCCGAAGCTGCCGGTGGGCAGTCCGCCCTGGCCAGGGCGCAGGATGGCGCCGCCGGGGCCGTCGATGCGATCGGTGGCGGTGACCGAGTAGAAGTAGACGTAACCGTTGTGGACGCCCTCGTCGCGGTAGCGGTAGTACCGCGTGGCCGCCTTGGGCACCCCCACGGACTGCGGCCGCTCCGTCACCGCGAAGAACGTGTCCAGCACCGCGGGGAACCCCTCCCAGGGCAGCAGCGTCTCCAGGCCCGGCACCGGCACGCCGTCGCGGTCGCGCAGGTCGGGGCGGTCGCGCCACGTGCCGTCGACGTCGCCGAGCACCACGGCGTCCATGGCCTGCTGCAGCCCGTCGAAGCGGGGATCGTCCAGGCAGGCCGGCCGGTAGGCCACGTCCTGCAATCCGGTGTTGCGACCGAAGGAGTTGGGGAAGGCGTCCTCCTCGCCCGGGTCCGGCGGCCAGAAGTTCACCAGGTCGAACTCCGCCCGCAGCGACCAGGCGTCCACCGGCGGACCGGTGGCCTGCGAGGTGCCCACCGGCCGGTCCCACTCGTCGGCACGCCAGATGCGGTAGGACTCGAAGTCCTCCTTGCCGCTGAACGGATCGGGCGTGCGCTCGGAGCGGTCGTCCCAGTAGATCTCCACGGCCCGGTCGCGGGGCACCAGGCGCAGCCAGGGCGGGGGCGGCAACGCCACGTAGTTGGACCACGGCAGGCGCTTCTCCCGCCCGTACGTGCCGGTGCAGGCGGCCAGCGTGGCCGGGTCGAGCTGCCAGCAGCTCACGCTCCCGGCCAGCCCGTTCTGCGCGGTGCACTCCTGCCCCGTCAGCCGCCGGCACTCGTCGCAGTTGTCCATGTTGACGTACACGCAGTGCTTCTGCAGGTCGGAGTTCCAGCGCAGGTCCGCCTCCTGGATGGGCCAGACCAGAAGGCCGTGCGGCAGGCAGGACTCGTCCCAGTAGTCGGCGAACCGCCGGAAGATGGGGTTGAAGGGATCGTTCCAGAGGTAGCCGAAGTCCTCGGCGCAGACCAGCGTCTCCCGACCGCCCCGGCCGGTGCTCCAGGAGTTGTCGGCGTTGTACCAGCGCCCCTGCGACAGCTCGCGGGCCTGGCGCATGGCGCCCTGCAGGGCCTGCGCGCCGGGAGCGATGGCCAGGCCGGCATCCAGGATCACGTACTCGCCGGGGTGCAACACCGCGTACGGACCCACGCTCATGAGGATGGCGTAGTCGTTGGTGTAGGCGGGATCGACGTCGTCGTCGCGGCCCGCGCGCGCCAGCAGGTCGTAGCGCTCGCCGTCCAGCTCGGGGATGCCCAGGTAGCCCTGGGTGAAGTCGGCGTTGAGGATGCGGATGGCGTGGGGCCCGAAGTGCTCCGGACGCACGGCCGCGGCATCTCCCAGGCCGCTGCCGTCGGCATACACGCCGAGCCAGCCCGGCAGGGCGTGTTCGGCGTCGCCATCCCGCATCCAGCCGTACGCGTAGTCCTCCCAGTAGCCCTCGGGCTGGCGCACGAGGCTGGTCATGGCGCCGGCGAGGTCGTCCGAGCCGGCACCCGGATCGGCGTGGTGGCCGATGTCGCCGTCCACGAGCAGGCCGACGTAGAGGTCGTAGATGGGCTGGGGGCCGTCGTTCTTGATGATCCAGCGCAGGCCCACCAGGTTCTCGTAGCCCGGCTCGTGCCACGCGCACGCCTCCTGGCGGATGTCCAGGCTCAGCGGGCGGTGGTCGGGATACATCTGCTGGCTGATGGGATCGTCGTCCCGCATGGTGCAGCTGAGCATCTGGTTGGCGCGCTGGGCGAAGTCCTCGTCGATGCGACCGTCGCCGTCGTTGTCGCGGCCGTCGAGGGGATCCTCGTCCACCCGGCCGTCCTGGTCGTCGTCGCCGGCGGCGAGGTCGCCGGCGATGCCGGTTGGCGCGGAGCGGGGATCCGGCGCGGTGATCACGCCGTCGCGGGCCTCGTGGATCACGCCGTCGGGCGTCATGGGCGGCCGCAGCTCGCTGTCGGGATGCCCGCTGCTGACGCTGATGCTGCCGAACTGGCGCCCGCCCACCCAGATCCCCGCCCCGAACAGGTACTCCTCGCCGCTGCCGCCGGGCCACTGGGCCGACGGCGCGTCGAAGTAGCTGCTGGGGAAGGAGTAGCGCGAGCCGATCAGGCCCCA
>JAASSM010000365.1 GCA_021767885.1 bacterium
AGCACCCCGTCGATGGCCCGCAGGCGGCGGACCGCGGGGGTCGAGGCGCTGATCAGCGGGAGGCGGCGCGCGGCGAGGTCGTCCTCCAGCGCACGGCCGTCCACGGCCAGCAGCTCGGCGCCCCGCGGCAGGCGCCCGGCCAGGTCGACGCCCGCGTCGATCACCAGCACACGGCCGTCCACCTCCCGCAGCAGCACCTGCGGCTTGCCGGTGGCGCGCCGGAGCGCGGGCGGGGGGTAGACGTTGGTGTGACCGTCCTGCAGGAGGGCGCAGAAACGCGCCAGCTCCTCGTAGTACGCCGCGGTGGATCCCGCCGCCAGGACGCGGGGGATGGCCGCACGGAAGGCCGCGTCCCAGTCCAGGCCGGGCACCTGGTCGAAATAGACGAAGCTCGTGGACGCCTCGCTCCAGAACCGCGCGAGGCCGAGGACCCTGTCGGCGGCCGTCGGCGTGTCCGCGGCGGCCGCGGGGGCGGTCGCCGGGGACGCGTTCGCCGGAGACGCGTTCGCCGGGGACGCGTCGGCCGTTGCCGCCTGGAGGGTGGCAGCCTGGACGGTGGCAGCCTGCACGGTGATCGCCATGATGGCGGCGGCGAGGATCAGCAGGCCGGCCGCGAGCCTGCGTCCGGGCGCCACGATGGCCGCGATGGTGGTCGGCATGGCCTGGGCGGCTGGCATGGGGATGGTCTTCGGCACGGCGAATCCTCCGCAGGACGCGTGGGGTGGGGCTTGCAGACTGGACGTGGAACGCGCCGGACGTGTTGCATCGGCGCCAGACGGCCACTGCCGGCCGTGGTAGACTCCGCGACGGCGGCCGGCCAGCGCGAAGGCCGGCGCCGTGGTCACCAGACGCCGTCGCACTCCAGCTCCGGGAAGCCGCCCCGCATGACACCACCCCCCGACCGCGCCCACGCCGCATCCCTCGACGCCGCCGATCCGCTGGCCGGGCACCGGTCGCGCTTCGCCCTGCCCGAGGGCGTCCTCTACTTCGACGGCAACAGCCTGGGCCCGCCCACCGTGGAGGCCGCCGACCACCTGGCCGGCGTGGTGCGCGCCCAGTGGGGCCAGGAGCTGGTGGGCGCGTGGAACACCTGCGACTGGATCGACCAGGCGCGCCGGGTGGCGGCGGCCATCGCCCCGCTCATCGGCGCGCAGACCGACGAGGTGGCCGTGGCCGACTCCACCTCCATCAACCTGTTCAAGGTGCTGGCGGCCGGCCTGGCGCTGAACCCCGAGCGCCGGGTGATCCTGTCCGAGCGCGAGAACTTCCCCACCGACCTCTACATGGCGCAGGGCCTGGCCGACCTCCTCGGCCAGGGCGTGTCCCTGCGACTGGTGGACCGCGACCAGCTCGACCAGGCCCTGGACCGGGACGTGGCCATCCTCATGCTCACCGAGGTGGACTTCCGCACCGGCGCCCGCCACGACATGGCCGACCTCACCGCCCGCGCCCACGCCCGCGGCGCGCTCGCGGTCTGGGACCTGGCCCACTCCGCCGGCGCCTTCCCCGTGGACCTCGCCGGCTGCGACGCGGACCTCGCCGTGGGCTGCGGCTACAAGTACCTCAACGGCGGGCCGGGAGCGCCGGCCTTCGTGTACGCCGCGCGGAGGCTGCACCACCGCCTGCGCTCGCCGCTCTGGGGCTGGATGGGCCACGCCGAGCCCTTCGCGTTCGACACCGCCTACCGGCCGGCCGACGGCGCGCGGCAGCTGCAGGTGGGCACGCCGCCCATCCTCAGCCTCGCGGCCCTCGAGCTGGGGGTGGCGGCCATCGCCGACATCGGCGTCGAGCGGCTATGGGCCAAGTCCTGCGCGCTGACCGCGTTCTTCATCGAGCTGCTGGAGCCGGTCTGCGCGGCGCACGGCCTCGTGCTCGCCTCCCCCCGCGATCCCCGGCAGCGAGGCTCGCAGGTCTCGCTGCGCCACCGGCAGGGGTACGCCATCGTCCAGGCCCTGGCCCATCGCGGCGTGGTGGGCGACTTCCGCGCCCCGGACATCCTGCGCTTCGGGTTCGCCCCGGCCTACCTGCGGTTCGTGGACGTCCGGGACGCCGTGCGGATCCTCGATGAGATCATGACCACCCGAGCCTGGGACCAGCCAAGGTTCCACGCCCGCCGGAAGGTGACCTGACCATGCCCCTGTCGTGCGATGCTCCCGCCCCGCGCCGCCGCCCGACGCCCGCCCTGGCGGTCTCGCTGGGCCTGCTGTCCGCCGTCGGCGGCCTCGGCGCCCTCGGCGGACTCGGCGGCCTGACCGGCTGCAGCCGCCCCGTCATGACCACCACCGAGGCCATGGCCCTGCCCCGGCCCCCGGCCGATGCGCGCCTGACCTACGCGCCACACCCCTCGGCCTTCGGCGACCTGCGCCTGCCCGACGGGGACGGTCCCTTCCCCGTGGTGATCCTGGTCCATGGCGGCTGCTGGCTGGCGGACTACGACCTCGGCTACCTCTCCGCCCTGGCCGCCGCCATCACTGCCGAGGGGTACGCCACCTGGAGCATCGAGTACCGCCGCGTGGGCGAGGAGGGCGGCGGCTGGCCCGGCACGTTCACGGACGTGGCCGCCGCCGCCGATCACCTGCGGCAGCTCGCGCGGTCGTATCCGCTGGACCTGGACCGGGTGGTGGCGGCGGGGCACTCCGCCGGCGGCCACCTGGCGCTGTGGCTCGCGGCCCGCCAGGCCCTGGACGCGGACGACCCCCTGCGCGGGCCGGACCCGCTCCCGCTCGCGGGCGTGATCGGCCTCGCGGCCATCGGCGACCTCGCGGCCTACGACGCCCCGGAGGGCTGCGGGGCGGTGGTGCCCGATCTGCTGGGCGGCTCGCCGGACGCGCATCCGGACCGGCTCCGGCGAGCGTCCCCCATCGAGTCGCTCCCCCTCGGTCTGCCGCAGATCCTGATCGCGGGCGGCCGCGACACCATCGTGCCCGCGAGCCACGCCCGGGACTACGCCGCGGCCGCGGGCGCCGATCCGGTCACCGTGGTCGAGGTGGCGTCGGCGGGACACTTCGAGCTGGTGGTGCCGGAGGGGGAGGCGTGGCGCGAACTGCGCGGCGCCCTGCAGGCGCTGGCCGCCGGAACCTAGTCCATGCCGATGGAGAACATGTGCTCGAGGTCGTACCGGGAGTACGTCCGGAAGGCGATCAGCGTCTCCGAGGAGAGGATCCCCTCCGCCTTGAGGATCTGCTCGGTGACCAGCGAGGCGAGCTGGCTGTCGCCGGGGGTGCGGACCATCACGGCGAGGTCGTACTGGCCGGCCACGGAGTAGACCTCGGTCACGCCCTCGAGGTCGACGATGGCCTCGGCCACCTCGTTGATGCGGTCCCGGGTGATCTTGAGCAGGACGATGGCGTTGGTCACGGGAGACCTCCGGGTCGGGGGCGTCGGGAGCCTCGGGTTCGGTCCGTCGCAGCGCGCGGCCGCGGCGGGCGACGATGAGCGGGCTCTCGCCAGGCCCGCCGACCGGAGTATAGACCATCGGCCCGGCGTCCGCCCGTCGCGATCGGCCGCGACCCAGACCCTCACGCCGACCGGCCGCTGTGCGCCGCGCTCAGGCCGCGTTGCGGGCCGCGTTGATGATCCCGAACATGGTGCGCACCACCAGCTTCTCCAGGTCCTCCGCGCTCCAGGGGCGGTCCTCGTCGTCGCGTGCGAGCTCCTGCAGCGCGAACTGCTGGATGGTGGTCAGCGGCAGGACGA
>JAASSM010000366.1 GCA_021767885.1 bacterium
CCAGGCGGCCGGCAACTGGTCGCTCACCCTGCGGCCGCCACGCCTGGGCATCTTCAACTGGAACCTCGGCGCCAGCTCCAGCTACACCTGGCAACGCACCGAGGTGGACGGGTTCCGCTACGTGGCCAGCGGCGTGGACACCGTCCCGGGCACCTGGCAGGACATCTCCAGCGAGACGGAACAGACGCGGCCGGCGCTGTCGTTCAACACGGGCCTGTCCACCACGCTCTACGGCGTCTTCCCGGTGCGGATCGGCGCGCTGCAGGCCCTGCGCCACACGCTGAGCCTGTCGGCCAGCGCCTCGTACCGGCCGCAGATCGGCGACAAGCAGAACCGCAGCAACTCCTACAGCTTCGGCATCGGCAACCGCTTCGACGTCAAGTACCTCGCCCGTGGCGAGCGCGACACCGCCGCCACGGTGAAGAAGCTCGACGGCCTGGTGAACTGGGATCTGCGCACCAGCTACAATCCCGACGCCCGGCAGGAATGGAGCGAGATCAGCAGCAGCGTGACCATCAAGGCCGGACGCAGCCGCAACCTGAACTTCAAGCTCAGCAACACCATCGATCCCTACGCCCTGGCCCTGACCAGCACCCGCTTCACCTACGGCTTCGGTCTCGATGGCCGCCTGGACACCGGCTTCGCCGGCGAGGCGCGCGAGGACCAGCGCAGCGACGCCGCCGCCATCCTCGGACCGGCCGGCGCCGACACGCTGGCGGCCGCCGATCAGGACACCGCCTGGAGCGACGACGCGTGGGACGAATGGGAGCAGGGCGGCGAGTTCGAGGACGACATCTATGGCGGCAACTACGGCGCCCTGGGTGGCGACCAGGAGGACCGCCGCGACCCCACCGAGGGCGGCCGGTTCATCCCCTGGGACCTGGGCGGCAACCTCTCCTTGAACAGCACCTCGCGCTCGGACGACATCACCGCGCGGGCCAACATCAGCGTCAACGCGCAGTTCACGCGGGACTGGTCGCTCCGCTACACCGCCTCCTTCGACCTCGCCGAGGGCACCACCACGCGTCAGGAGTATCGCCTCGCGCGCGATCTGCACTGCTGGCGACTGGAGTTCACGCGCACGGTGTCGACGGTGAACTCGGAGTTCGGGTTCCGGTTCTACCTGAAGGCCATCCCGGAGCTCAAGCTGACCCGGGGCCGGGAGGGGTTGCTCGGCGGCACCGGCGGCATGGGCGGATTCATGCCCTAGGTCGTGCCCCGCTGCCTGCCGATGCTCCTCCGGTGGCCGGGTCTCGCGGCCGGCTCGCCCGTGATCCCGGGAGTCCGTGGCGACGGCCGGCTTCGCGCGCCCACGTTGACGATCGCGCGCTTTTCTCGTTGACAGGCCCGCCTCCGTACGGCCCAATGGCTGCAAGAAAGGAGGTGATTGCATGAACAAGAGCGAACTCATCGAGGCCCTGATCAAACGCACCGACCTGACCAAGCGCCAGGCCACCGACGCCATCAACGCCCTGTTCTCCACCAGTGACGACAAGAAGAAGACGGGGATCATCCCCGCCGAGGTGGCCAGGGGGAAGAAGATCAGCCTGACCGGCTTCGGGACCTTCGAGCGGCGGGCGCGCAAGGCGCGCCAGGGTCGCAACCCCCAGACGGGGGAGACCATCAAGATCGCCGCCGCCAAGTACCCCGCGTTCGTCGCGGGCAAGGCGTTCAAGGACCGCGTCCACGCCAAGAAGAAGTAGCGGTCGACCGCTGGCAGGTCCAGAGAGGGCGGCTCGACGGGCCGCCCTCGGCCGTTCCGGGCAGTGGCCCCCCCGGGCGGCTCCCGTCGCCCGCTCGCCCGGACCGTTCCCCTGGCCGGTTCCCGTGGGCAGGATGCACCGGAGCCAGCGCCGGCTTGCCCGGGGAAAATCGGTGGGATATAATTCTTCCCGGGGTTGTAGCACTCCCCGTAGGCGAGATCTTCTCCACGGCCAATGGCGGCCGTGTCGTGTTTTCCCGGAAAGGCGAACCTCATGCAGCGGATGCTTCGCAACGGGCCCGGGCGCGCGCTCCCCGCGTTGCTGGTCCTCGGTGTGCTCGGGATGGTCGCCACCGCGCGGCCCAGCCTGGCACAGGGCAGTGACGAGGCGTGGTCGCCCGTGACGGTGGTCTACACCAGCGACATCAAGGGGCACATCGAGCCCTGTGGCTGAAAGACCAAGCAGCGCGGCGGGTTGGCCCGGAGGGCCACCTTCTTCAACGAGATCTGGGACGAGGGCACCGTGCCGCTGGCGGTGGATGCCGGCGACCTGTTCGGCTCGCGCACCAAGAAGGAGATGCTCCAGACGGAGTTCCTCTGCCAGCAGACGGCCACCTTCGGCTACGATGCCATCGGCCTCGGCGAGCGTGATCTGAACTACGGGTTCGAGTTCCTCCAGCGCATGATGGACGAGCACGGCCTGCCGTTCACCAACGCCAACGTGCGCAACGCCGCCACCGGCGAGCTGCTGCTGCCGGAATGGCGCGTGGTCGAGCGCGGCGGCATCCGCTTCGGCGTCGTCAGCGTCATGGATCCCAGCCAGCGGATCATCAGCATGGCGGCCCGCGACATCGAGTACGAGGTGGCCGATCCCGTCGCCACGCTCCGCGAGGTGCTGCCGCGTCTGCGCGATCAGTGCGACACCGTGGTCCTGCTCAGCCACCTGAGCGACCGGCCCACCGAGGCGCTGCTGCGCGAGGTGCCGGGCATCGACCTGGTGGTGGTCGGGCACACGTTCCGGTCGTTCAATCGCGAGCGCATCGTGGCGGACGCCGTGATGCTCGCGGCCGTCCACGAGGGGCGTGTCATCGGCCGGGCCGATCTGTACGTGGACCAGGACACGGGGCAGATCATGAGCGTCCAGGTGGGCATCACCTCCCTGGACGACGCGGTGCCGGACGATCCCACCATGCTGCAGGCCGTGGAGGACTTCCTGCAGCGGCAGGAGGAGGAGCGCCAGGCCCAGCGCGCGGCCTATCCGCGCGACAAGGGCTCCCGCGAGGAGATGTTCCTCGGCGCCAACAACTGCAAGGCCTGCCACACCGAGATCTATCAGCAGTGGCGGCAGGATCCCCACTCGCGGGCCTACACCACGCTGCGGGCCAGGAGCATGCAGTTCGAGCCGGAGTGCCTGGCCTGCCACACCACCGGCTACCAGCACCACAACGGTTTCGACGAGCAGGCCAACACCAGCCTCGGCGGGGTGCAGTGCGAGGCGTGCCACGGCTACGGCACCCAGCATGCGCGTGACGGGTCCATGAACGAGATGGCCCGCGCGTCCTGCACCGGTTGCCACGACAACGCGCGGCGCCCGTGCTACGACGAGGCCAGCGACACGGAATTCGACTATGCCACGTTCTGGGAGAAGATCGCCCACTGATCGCACCCTCGTGCCTGGATCGACCAGCCGGCGGCTCCGGTCGCCGGCTGGTCGTCTGCTGTCGCCCACCTCGCGCGGGCGGGCCCGGCTCACCCGGGGCGGGCCGGGTGGTCGGGGCGCACCGGGCCTGGTGCTGATGCTGGCGGTGGGGCTGGGCCTGGCGGGCCCGGCGGCGGCGCTGGACTTCTTCACGCTCTGGCAGCGGCCCGAGCTGCCGCTGGACCTGGGCGCTGGCCGCTGGGCGGACTACCGCCGGCAGGCCCTCAGCGAGGGGCGCCGCCGGGACGACCTCGTGCGCATCCA
>JAASSM010000367.1 GCA_021767885.1 bacterium
AGTCGTGGTTGGCCTCTGGACAGGGGATCATGACGCAGGGTGTCCACCCGAGCCCGCACCCGACACCACCCAGATCGCGCCTCGCGCCCGGAGGTCCTCATGGGCCGCCCCGTTCTCGACGTCGCCGTTCTCGACGTCGCCGCCGCCCTCGCGCTGACCGGCGCCCTCGCCGGCGCCCTCGTCGGCGCCCTCGCCCCTGCCCCCGCCCTCGCCCAGCCATCCGACCGGCAGGTCATCGAGGACATGTCGGGCCCGGGCGTGCTGTCGGTCGACCTGGTGCCCCGGCCCGGCCACAAGCAGTGGAACGGCGACTACGGCGTATGGGAGTACGTGCGTGGCCTGGAGGCCATCAAGGAGTACCCGCAGAAGGAGGGCATCACCATCCGCATCGTGGGCGACGCCGTCTACCAGATGTACGGCGCCACCGATTACAGGTACTGGAAGTTCCGCGTGCTCTCCAACGAGTACCTGGGCATGGTGGCCGCGGGAGGCGGTGGCCGGAGGTCATGCTGGCAGTCGCCGCTGGTTGTCGGTCGGTTGATCGGGCGTCGGGGGTTGGGGACAGCTGGCCCCGCGAGGCTCACCTGCAGCGGCGAGGGCGAGGAGGGTGGCCAGGGCCGCGACGCGGGCGAGGGGGGTGGTGGCGCGGCGGGCGGCGGTACGGGTGGTGGCGCGGCCGGGCGCGGTGGGCGCGGCGACGCGGCGGCCAGTGTGGGGTGGTGGCCGGGCGGGGTCGGGGAGTGAACGGCGAAGAGGGTATCGGGATGCGGTTCGGTCGCGCGACCTCCCGTCAATGTTTTGCAAACAAAAATTTCAATAGAGCTTGCGCTATTCGCGAATAGCGAATAATCTCATCCCATGAACCTCAAGGCACAGGACATCGTCGTCGCCCTCAAGCTCTGCGTGATCGGCAATCGACCGTGGACATACGCGCAGCTCGCCGCCGACGTCTCGCTGAGTGCGTCGGAGGTCAATGCCGCGGTCAAGCGGCTTCTCCGCAGTTGCCTGCTGCGGAGCCCCGTGGGGCAGGAAGCACGACCGCAGCCGAATCGTGACGCGATCAGCGAATTTCTCCTTCACGGCCTGCGATTCGTGTTTCCAGTGCAACCAGGTGCGATCGTTCGCGGCTTGCCGACGTCGTACGCAGCGGCGCCATTACGCGACGAGTTCGGTCCGAGTGATGGCCCGATCCCGGTCTGGCCCTGGGAACACGGCCAGGTCAGAGGCGCCGCATTCTCGCCGCTGTATCCGACCGTTCCCCAGGCCGCGCACAAGGACATCGCGCTCTACCGGGCGCTCGTCGTCGCTGACGGACTGCGAGACGGATCGACCCGCGTACGGGAACTCGCCGCGCGGCAGCTCGCACGGAGCCTGGTCGCCGATGGTTGAGCGTAGGCCGGGCAACATCGAGCTCCTTGCGCGTATCGCTGCGCGAATCGAACCGCTGCTGGACGAGGTGGTCCTGGTGGGCGGTTGCGCCGTGGATCTTCTGTTGACCGACCCAGGCTCGCCGCCACCACGTGTCACCGTGGATGTGGACCTGGCCGTCGAGGTCGCCAGCTATCTTGCATACGCAGACCTGGGAACACGCCTCTCGCATCTAGGATTCCAGCCGGGACGAGAGCCGGGCGATCCGATCTGCCGCTACCGGACAATGGATGGGCTGGTCATCGATCTGATGCCAGCGGATCCGGCGATTCTCGGCTTCGGTAGCCGCTGGTACGGTCGCGCCGTGGCGGGGTCGTCTTGGTTCGATCTGACCGGTGATCGACGGATCCGCTGCATCGACGCGCCGCTGTTCTTGGCAGCCAAGCTCGAGGCCTTCGCATCACGCGGCCAGGGCGACGTTCTCGCAAGTCGCGACCTCGAGGATGTGCTGGCGGTGATCAACGGCCGCACTGACGTGGTCGCGGAGATCCGGGCGAGTGATGGCGACGTCCGGTCGTTCATCGCCACGTCGCTTGCCGGATTGATCTCGACCGAATTGTTCCGCAACGCCGCACCAGGGATGGTCGACGCGCGCGACCCGGCACGCCTCCCCATCGTATGGAGGCGCCTCGAGGCCATCGCCGCACTTGGCTGATCACCCCTCACAGATTCCCCCAGATCCCCCCCACGTGCACCGAGTCCACCAGCACCGTCTTCGGCCGCTCGAGCGCGTAGGCGATGGCGTCGGCCGTCTCCACCGGCGACATCATGCGCTCGCGCGGCACCTCGCCCGGCACGGCGCGCCAGATCTGGGTGTCGCTGGCGGCGGGGTAGACGTTGATCACGCGGATGCCACGGGCGGGGAGTTCCTCGCGGGCCACGGCGGCGAAGCCGTCGAGGGCGTGCTTGGCGGCGGCGTCGTCCGACCAGCCGGGAAACGCGGCGCCAACGAGCGCCAACCAGGAGCGACGAGGCCGGCCCCCCACAGGAAGCCGGCCTCGCCCGTGACGGGCGCTGCGGCGGTCGGGACCCGACCGCGTCAGGGGTGCGCGGCTAGAACCGCTTCCACCGCCGCGCCTCGTCGCCGCCGTCGTTCTCGGGGACCAGGTGGTCGCCGCCGCCGGTGTACGGGGCGCCCAGCTTCTCCAGGTCCTCCACCAGGCGGGGCAGGTCCGTCTCCAGGATCCGGGTCAGGTCCGGCGCGATGGCCGCGAACTCCTGCTCGGCCCAGGCGAGGTTCTGCCGCTGGGTCTGCGTGGGGCCCATGGTGGTCGAGCGCAGGGACCAGGCGATGCGGCCGAGGCGCTGGCGGACGGCCATGGGCGTGGCCTCGTTGCGGCGGGCCACGGTCTGGTCGCCGTTGAGGGTGATCCACAGGTCGCGCAGCTCGTTCTCCAGCCCGGCGATGCGGTGCTGGATGTCCGGGCCGCCGACGGTGGCCGCCGCCGCGCGCAGGCGCGCCAGGCGGTCCATGGCCAGGCGGTACTCCCGCGTGGCGGCCGCCACCTCGCGGGCCAGGTCCTGGACCTCCATCTCGAAGGCCAGCTTGGCCTGCTGGTCGCCGGCCATGGGGTTGCGGTCGAGGTCGCGCACCTCGAAGGTCACCGGGCCGGCGAGCAGGGTCTCCTCGCCGCGCACGCGCCGGTGCAGCTCCACGGTGTAGGTGCCGGCCAGGGCCAGCGGGCCGTCCTCCACCGCCTCCCAGGGCGAGCGCGCGGTGGCGTCCACGGGCTCGGCCGGGCCGGTGGCCGGCAGGCGCAGGTTCCAGGTGGCGCGCTGGATGCCGGCACCGGTCCCGCCGGGGATGCGCCGGATGATCTCGCCGCCCGGGTCGCGCACGGTCAGCAGGATCTGCGGCACCTCCTCACGCTCCTCGGCGCGCAGGTCGTCCCAGGCGGGGTAGTGGACCGGCTCCTCGGCCTCGCGCTTCTCGCGCTCCGCCTCCTGGCGCAGCTGCTCCAGGCTCTTGAGCGGCTCCTTCAGGTAGTAGGTGAAGGTGGCGCCCACCGGGGCGTTCTCCGCCACCCAGTCCTGGCCGCCGTCGCTGCTGGGGTACATGCGGTGCTCGAGGTAGCGCAGCGCCGGCTTGACCGGGAACAGATGGGCGTCCTGCGCGAGGTCCTCCTCGGTGAGGTTCCGCAGGGGGCTGTAGTCGTCCAGGACGTAGAAGCCGCGGCCGAAGGTGGCCAGGACCACGTCGTCGTGCTGCTCCTGCAGCTCGAGGTCCGGCACC
>JAASSM010000368.1 GCA_021767885.1 bacterium
GCCTCGCCCTGGCGGCCGCTCCAGCTGAGGGCCAGGGCCAGGCCCTTGCGGGCGTCCCGGTTGACGCGGTCGGGATGGCGAGCGAGATAGCGGCGGAAGTAGAAGATGGCCTTCTCCGCATCCTCGCGCCATAGCTTCTGGTAGGCGAGCTCGTCCACCACCGTGGCGGCCAGGCGGCCGTCGTGATTCAGGGCGGCGATGAACCGGTGGGCCGCCTGCTCGTGCTGGTCGCGCCCCGCGGCAGCCCGGGCGGCGTCCACCAGTTCCCAGGCGCGTTCGCGGTCGATGGCGCCGGCGGAGTCCGCGGGCGCCCCGCGCTCCGCCCGGGCCGACGGCGCGATCAGGAGCAGGCCGGCGAGGAGCAAGCACGCACGCACCATCATTCCCTCACCGGCTTCCAGAGCGTGTAGCGGCGCTTCTGGCGGTTGACGTTGATGCCCGCCGGATGGGTGACCACGGTGATCACCGCCATGAGGATCCAGTAGACCAGCGGGTAGAAGACGGCGGTGACGAAGTAGCGCGGCAGCCGCTCGTCGTAGTCGCGGTCCAGGAGCACGCCGGTGATCAGCTGGGCCACGCACATGGTCGCGATGAGCATGCCCCAGAAGTTGGGGATGGGGCTGGCGCCCCGCGGCGGGTAGCCCAGGGCGTAGCTCACGGTCCAGATCAGGCCCAGGAACACGTAGGTATACGCCCAGGCCACCGACAGGTTGGCCTCCAGCAGCACTGGCCAGAAGCGCCGGTGCTCCCACTTCAGGACGGTCCGCCAGTGACGGTGCAGCACCTGGCTGAGGCCCAGGGCCCAGCGCCGGCGCTGGCGCCAGAGGCCCCGCAGGGACTGGGGCACCCGCATCCACATCACCGCGCGCGACTCGTAGCGCACGTCCCAGTGGCGGATCTGCAGGCGCCAGGTCATGTCGATGTCCTCGGTGGCCATCTCCGGGCTGTAGTAGCCCACGTCCTGCAGGGCCTCGCGTCGGAAGATGCCCACCACCCCGGACATGGTCATGATCCGCCCCCACACGCGCTGGGCCCGGCGCATGAGCGAGATGATGCTGGCGAACTCGATGGCCTGCAGCTTGGAGAGGAAGCTCTCGCGGTTGACCACCCGCGGGTTGCCGGTCACGCCGGCCACGCGCGGCGAGCGGAAGTGGGGGACCATGACCTTGAGGATGTCGCGGTCGGGGATGGCGTCGGCATCCATGACGAGGAGCAGCTCGCCGCGGCAGAGCGGCAGCGCATCGTTCAGCGCCATGGCCTTGCCCTCGTTGACACGCTTGCGGACCAGCCGGATCCGGCCCTGGGCCACCAGCGGGGCCAACTCGGCCAGGGTGGCGTCGGTGGACGCATCGTCGATCACCACCACCTCGAAGTCCGGGTAATCCACCTCCAGCACGCCGCGGACCGTCTCGGCGATGCTGGCCGCCTCGTTGAAGGCGGGGATGAGGAAGCTCACCGGCGGGTAGGACTCCAGCCGGTAGAAGGCCTCAAGATCCTCGGGACGACCACGTTCCCGGCGGCGCCAGAACAGCCAGGCCGTGGAGATCCACATGGCACTCGAGGCCATGGGATACCAGGCGAAGTAGACCAGCAGGACCAGGTAGACCCAGGTCCGCTCGAACGCCACCATGAGCTCGTAGAGGTTCACGTCAGCGGCTCCCCGTCCGCGACGCGGAACGTCTTGCCGTGCTCGTCGGCCGTCACCTCCACCAGCCGTGCGGCCCGCAGCGCGGCCAGCGGCGGGGCGGTGACGGGCCGGCCGATGGTGTCGTGGGAGAGGTCGGGGTCGCCGGCGGAGACGGGACGACGACGGCGGCCGGCGAAGCGGCGTGCCAGGCGCACGTTGTGCCGGATCCAGAGCATGGTCAGCGCCAGCCCGCCCACCACCACGGCGACCAGGATGATCACGGACTGGACGGTGGATTCGGCGATGTCGCGCCCGAGCACCACCGCCCAGTAGTACCCGAACAGGCACCACATGGCGATGGAGGCCAGGACGTGCAGCAGGTGGCGCATGACGGCGGCGTCCTCGTGCAGGCTCGCGGATGGGCCGATTCCGGGTCCTCGGCCCCTGTGGTCAGGTTTCGTCCGGTCCAGCCGGGCATTGAGGGCAGAGTGGCACACTTGCCGGCCGCCGTCAGCCCCGGAAACCCGCGGCCGGACCGGGCCGGGTTGACCGCCATGGTCGGCGTCATTAGACTTCCGCTTCTCAGCAGGCCCGTCGCCCTCGCCGGCGGCGGGCTCCGTTCGCCCCCCACACCGCCGCACGAGGGGTCTGACCGTGACCATCAGCGAGATCCGCGCCCGCTTCCTGGAGTTCTTCGCCGACCGGGGCCACACCGTGGTGCCCTCGAGCACCCTGGTGCCCCAGGACGACCCCACGCTCCTGTTCACCAACGCCGGCATGAACCAGTTCAAGGCCGTCTTCACCGGCGTGGAATCGCGGGACTACACGCGGGCGGCGAGCTGTCAGAAGTGCATGCGCGTCAGCGGCAAGCACAACGACCTCGAGGAGGTGGGCAAGGACGCGCGGCACCACACGTTCTTCGAGATGCTCGGCAACTGGAGCTTCGGCGACTACTACAAGCGCGAGTCGCTGGGCTGGGGCCACGAGTTCCTGGTCCAGGACATGGGGCTGGATGCCTCGCGCCTCTGGTACTCGGTCTACAAGGACGACGACGAGGCCTTCGGCGTGTTCACCGACCTGGGCATCCCGCCCGAGCGCATCAAGCGCCTGGGCGACGTGGAGCAGGGCGACGAGGAGAACTTCTGGTCCATGGGCGAGACCGGCCCCTGCGGACCATGTGCGGAGATCCACTACGACCAGGGCGAGCAGATGGCCTGCGACCATCCCGACGGCTGTGCCCTGGGCGTCTGCGACTGCGACCGCTGGCTGGAACTGTGGAACCACGTCTTCATGCAGTACGATCGCGATGCTGACGGCGTGCTCACGCCGCTGCCCATGCAGAGCGTGGACACCGGTCTGGGGCTCGAGCGCCTGGCCGCCGTGTTGCAGGGCGTGGACAGCAACTACAAGACCGACCTCTTCGAGCGACTCATCGCCGCCATGGCGGCCATCTGCGACGGCGAGCCCCTGGGCGACGCCCGGATCAGCATGCAGGTGATCGCCGACCACGCCCGCGCCGTCACCTTCACGCTGGCCGATGGCGCCACCCCGAGCAACGACGGCCGCGGCTACGTGATCCGGCGCATCCTGCGCCGCGCGCTGCGACACGGTTACCTGCTGGGGATGGAGGAGCCCTTCCTGCACCGCGTCTGCGACGAGGTGATCGCCGCCATGGGCGAGGCCTATCCCGAGCTGCTGGAGCACCGTGACCGCGTGATCACGCTCTGCCGCCAGGAGGAGGAGCGCTTCCTGCGCACCCTGGGCGCCGGCATGAAGATCTACGGCGAGATCCGCGCCCAGATGCAGGCCGAGGGCCGTGACCAGGTGACCGGCGCGGAGGCGTTCAAGCTCCACGACACCTACGGTTTCCCCGTGGACCTGACCGGGGTGATGGCCGCCGAGGATGGCTACACCGTGGACGAGGCGGGCTTCGCCGAGCTCATGGCCCGCCAGCGGGCCCAGAGCGGCAAGGAGCGCCACTTCATGAAGGGCATCGGCGCCTGGCAGCCCCTGCGGGACGACCAGGCCC
>JAASSM010000369.1 GCA_021767885.1 bacterium
CCTGGTGGCGCTGCCGGCGGGGGTGGGGGCCACCGCGAGCATCACGGCCCGCGAGATGGTGGACCTGGGCACCCTGAAGGTGGCGCCCGCGGCGGCGATCCGCGACGCCGACGGCCCATCCGCCGCGACGAGCTTCGATCCCGACGCCTACGCGGCCGCGCCGGTGTCCACGCCGACCATCGAGGTGGGCGCACCCGCCCTCCTGCATGGCGTCCGGGTGGTGCCGGTGACCATCAGCCCGGTGGGCTACGACCCGGTCAGCGGCCGGGCCGAGGTGGCCAGCCGCCTGACCGTGGAGGTCGAGTTCACGGGCAGCGATGGCCGCAACGACCCCGTGGGCCCGCCGCGCCCGGTGCCGGCCTCGTTCGCCGCCATGCTCGAGGGCGAGGTCCTGGGGTACGCGCGGGACGCCGATGCCGACACGGCGCCGGGAACCTACGTGATGATCTGTCCGGACAACACCACCGTCCTGGGCATCGTCGAGGACCTGGCCCAGTGGCGACGCCGCCAGGGCTATGCCGTGGAGGTGGTCACCACCGCGCAGACCGGCACCTCCAACACGGCCATCAAGAGCTGGCTGGAGGATCGCTACGCCACCGCCGATCCGCCCCTGGAGTTCGTCACCCTGGTGGGCGACGCCAGCGGCGCCATCACCGTGCCCTCGTGGCGGGAGGGCTGGTCCGGCTACAACGGGGAGGGCGACCACCAGTACGCGCTCCTGGACGGTGACGACGTCCTGGCCGACGTCCACGTCGGCCGCCTGTCCGTCACCAGCACCAGCCAGCTCCAGGACGTGGTGGACAAGATCGTCGCGTACGAGAGCACCCCCGACATGAGCGATCCGGGCTGGTTCACCACCGCCGGCCTGACCGGCGACCCGTCCACGTCGGGCTACAGCACCATCTTCGTCAACCAGTTCGTCAAGCAGCAGCTCCAGGAACTGGGCTACACGCGCATCGACACCATCTGGAGCGGCAATTTCCTCTCGCAGATGATGGCCACCATCGGCGGCGGCGAGACCCTGTTCACGTACCGCGGCTACTGGCACATGAGCGGCATGACGGAGAACCACATCCTCTCGCTCACCAATGGCACCCAGCTGCCCTTCGCCGTCATCCTCACCTGCGACACCGGCAGCTTCTGGTCCGACACCACCTGCCGCAGCGAGGCCTTCCTGCGGGCGCCCGGTGGCGGTGGCATCGCCTCCATCGGCACCGCCACCATCGGCACCCACACCCGCTACAACAACTGCATGTTCCTGGGCATCACCAACGGGCTGCTCAACAGCGACGAGCACCGCGTGGGGCCGGCCCTGACCCGGGGCAAGCTGAATCTCTACAACAACTACTGGATCAACGAGGCCGATCACGTCTGGATCTGGTCCACCTGGAACAACCTCATGGGCGATCCGGCCACCGAGATCTTCACCGGGGTGCCCGCCATGCTGGACGTGGCCTATCCGGCGACCGTCTCGCCGGACGCCAACGCGCTGCCGGTGACCGTCACCAGCGCCGGCGCTCCCGTGGCCGGCGCACGGGTGGCGGTCTACCAGGAGGGCACCGTCCGCGACCATGCCGTCACCGACGCCGCCGGCCAGGCGGTGCTGGGCATCGCCGGCGCCACGGTGGGCGAGGTCCTGGTCACCGTCACCGGCACCAACCTGCACCCGCACCTCGGCCAGACCGGCGTGGGCACGGTGGACCGTTCGCTGGACCTGACCGGCGTGGCGGTCGCCGACGCCGCCGGCAATGGCGATGGCCTGGCCAATCCGGGCGAGGCCCTGGTGCTGGAGCTGGAGCTCTCCAACCCGGGCGCCAGCGGCGTCACCGACGCCGTGGCCACCCTCGGCGGTGCCCCCGGCTGGGTCGTCCTGGAGGATGCCACGGCGGATTACGGCACCATCGCCGCGGGCGGCCGCGGCACCGGCCAGTTCAACGTCACCCTGAGCACCGATGCGCCGGGCGGCCGCGATCTCCGGTTGCGCCTGGATGCCTCCGGCAGCGGGGAGACCTGGACCAGCCTGGTCGACGTGCCCGTCCACGGGCCGCGCGGCCGAGCGGCCGGCGTGGTGTTCGGCGGGCCGGGCGGCGACCTCGATCCCGGCGAGGTGGGGTCCATCAGCCTCTCGCTGGACAACGTGGGCGACCTGGCCACCGGCGGGGTCACCGCCACCCTGGACTGCACCAGCCAGTGGGTGGACGTCACCGATCCGGACGGCGCCTGGGGCGGCATCGCGGCGGGGGGCAGCGCCGCGCCCACCGACCCGTTCGCCATCAGCATCGTGGGCGACTGCTACCCCGGCCACATGACCACGCTGGACCTGACGCTGAGCTTCGCCGAGGGCGGCACCCAGCAGCTCAGCGTGCCGGTGGTGATCGGCGAGGCCGGCGTGGGGGATCCCACCGGTCCGGACGCCCATGGCTACTACGCCTTCGACGACGCCGATCCCCACGAGCGTGCCCCGGCCTACGACTGGATCGAGATCTCCGGCGTCGGCACCAACACCGGGATCGCCGACGACAGCCGGCACGACGACGAGACCCGCCAGTTCGACCTGCCCTTCCCCTTCACCTACTACGGCGAGACCCACGAGCGCGTCTCCATCTGCTCCAATGGCTGGCTGTCGTTCGGCGACACCGACATCAAGCTCTACCGCAACTGGGCGCTGCCGGCCGAGGGTTCCCCCGACGCCATGATCTGCGCCTTCTGGAACGACCTCGCCGGCGGCGAGGTCTACACGTGGCACGACACCGCCAATCACCGGTACGTGGTCCAGTGGGACGGCTTCGGCGCCTACGACTACAACTACCAGGGCGACTGCACCTTCCAGGTGGTCCTGTACGATCCCGCCCACCACCCCACCGACACCGGCGACGGCCTGATCCTCATGCAGTACCAGAGCGTCAGCCTGGCCGACGACGAGACCACCTACTTCACCACCGGCATCCAGGATCACACGCGCAGCGTGGGGCTGACCTACGCCTACGGCCTGAACTATGCCGGGGGCGCCGCGCCCGTGCAGGCGGGCCGCGCCATCCTGTTCACCCCGGTGGTGCCCCAGGCCCAGGGCACCCTGCGTGGCGAGATCACCAACCGCGACGCCGGCGGCGCGCCCATCGCCGGCGCCCTGGTCACCATCCTGGACCAGGGCCGGCAGCTGCCCAGCGGTCCGGACGGCGTCTACCAGGGCGGCGTGCCGGTGGGGACCTGGGACGTGGCGGTGAGCCATCCCAGCTTCGCGGCCGACACGGTCTACGCCGTGCCCATCACCGAGGACCAGGTCACCGTCCGCGATTTCGCCCTCGACGACATCGGCGGGCCCACCTTCACCGACGTCACCCAGCTCGCCGACACCGAGGACACCGCCGGCCCGTACGTGGTGGAGGCCACCCTCTTCGATCACACCGGCATCGCCGGGCACCACCTGCACTACACCAGCAGCGTCGACGGCGAGCTGCGCACCGTGCCCCTGAGCGTGGTGGATGCAGCCGCGGGCCTCTACCGGGCCGAGGTCCCCGGCCAGCCCGACGGCACCCGCGTCCAGTACTGGCTCACCGCCACCGACGTGCTGGGCAATGCCTCGGCCGCCCCCGCCGGCGCTCCGTGGCCCACCCACGGCTTCATGGTGGCCACCGTCACCGAGGTCGCCGCCGAC
>JAASSM010000370.1 GCA_021767885.1 bacterium
CTGGTCCCGGGGCGGCGGCAGGACTGCATCAGCCTGCTCTACCGCGTCACCGAGCTGGCGCTGGCCCGCACCGCGCGGCACGCCGTCGAGCTGGCCGCCGCGCGCCGGTTCGCCGGGGCGCCCGTGTCGCGGATCTGCCGGGCGGACGGCCGCGTGGACTACGACGACCCCGCCCACCTCGACTACGCCCTCGACATGATCCGCAGCGGCCTGTGGGGCCGTGACGTGACCGGCACGCTCTCCGGGGTGCGGCAGGACACGCTGGGCACGTCGCGATACGCGGCGGGGTCGTTCCGGTGGGTGCCCGGCGCGGCGCTCCGCGTCGAGGAACTGCGCGAGGGCGATCTGGTCTGGTTCGTGCTCGACCCTGCCCATGCGGCGGCGCGCGCGCTGCGCGACCAGCATGGCCTGGTCATCGGCCACGTGGGCGTGGTCGTGGTGGAGGACGGGAGCCGCTGGCTGATCCATGCGGCGAGCCGCCCGCTGTCCGGGCACCATGCGGACACCGGCGTGGTGCGGGTGCCCCTGGCCGACTACCTGGCGCGGGTGGAGCGTCTCGGTGGCGTGATGGTCACCCGGTTCGACTCCTGAGGCGGCGCCACCAGCACCACCGGCACCCGCGCGCGGACGCTGTCGCCGCCGGCGTGGGCCCAGGCCTCCAGGTCGGTGGGCAGCGGCGTGGCGCCCTCGGCGGGCACGTCCCAGACCACCGACCACTCCGTCAGCGCGCCGTCCACCGGCAGACGCTGGTCCAGGGCCGTGACCACCACCGAGTCCAGGGGCGCGCCCGCGAGGTACGGCGTGGCCGTGCCGCTGATGGTGGCCTGCTGGCCGCGCGGCAGCTCGGTCTCGGCCGCGGGGCTGGCGATGGTCACCGCCAGCTGGCTGATGGTCACCTCGATCCAGGCCAGGCCGGTGCGGATGTCGCTGCTGTCGGCGTTGGCCGCCGTCACCTCGGCCCCCAGCGACCAGGCGGTGTCCGCGTCCAGCAGCGGCACGTCCCAGAGGATCTCCCAGTTCTCGGCCCCGCTGGCCTCCACCCAGCCGTCGCCCAGGTGGACGCGCACCGCGGTGATGGCGTAGTCGGCATCGAAGGTGCTGGCGGTGCCGGTCACCTCGATGGTGCGGCCGCCGCGGACCGGCAGCCCGGCCGTGGGATTGGTGAACTGGACCTCCAGCTCGGCGCCCGAGAGGATCACGTAGTCGGCGCGCACCGGCGACTGGTGCCAGTGGTTCCGGTACTGCGCATAGACCTGGTGAAGGCCGGGCTCGCCGGCGAGGACGTGACCGGAGGTGTCGGCGTAGTCGACCCACGGCGCGTCGCCGAAGCCCGGGTCCTGGCTGACCCGCATCTCGGTGGCCACCGCGTCGTGCAGCAGGGTGAGCTGCCGCGTGGCGGAGATCCTGTTGCCGGGCAGGTCGAGGGAGAAGTCGGCGGCGGTGAGGTCGTCCGCGGCGAGTTCCAGGGCGCTGCTGGCGGTGTAGCCGAACTCGGTCTCCAGCTCGGCGAAGAGCGTCTGCGGCTGCACGGTATCCTGGACGGGGATACCCGCGAGCACGGGCGCGGCTTCCTGCCAGGGGGCGTCGGCGAGGTCCTCGGCCACGGTGGCGAATCGCACGCGCGCGATCCCCCGGGCGCTGTCGGCCAGGGCGATGTCCGGCCAGGGGCTGGCGATGGCACCGCCGCCGCCGGCCAGGCCGATGGCCGGGGCCAGGCCCACGCCCAGCTCCAGGCTGCTGATCTGCGAGTACGCCGGCGGCAGGTCGTCGCCCAGCACGGTGACGGCGCGGGCGTAGAGGACGAACGTGGTGTCGGGGCCGTCGGCAGGCCCCAGATCGACGTCGGCGAAGGTGGCCGTGCCGCCGGTCTCGATGGGCGCGCTCCTGGGCGCGGTGAACAGGGCGTCGGACGCGAGGTGGACGCTGTCGCCGCTGGTGGTGACCGCCTGCAGATCCACCGATCGCGTGAGCACGGGGTCCGGGCCGAGCACCGCCAGCAGCGGGCCGGCGTCCACCGTGGCGGGCGTGACGTGGCTCATGCGTGGAGCCTGGCCGTCGGCATCCACGGCCCGGATGCGGAAGAAATTGGTGGCCGTCGGCGTGACGTCGGCCACCACGTAGACCATCTCGCCGCTGCCGGCGGTGGTGTCGCCCAGGGTGCTGAAGTTCAGCCCGTCGAGGGACTTCTGCACCTCGTAGGTGGCGATGCCGTACCCCTCGAGCTGGTTCCAGGTCAGCACCACGCGGTCGGCGTCGAAGGCGGCGGTCAGGCCGAAGGGGTCGGCCGCCGCGGGGTTGGCCGGATCGAAGGGGCTGTCCCAGGCGGGCGGCTCGGGATCCTCGGTGCAGCCGACCAGCGAGATCACGGGCAGCGCCACCAGGGCCGCGAGCAGCGGCGACCAGAGCAACAGACGGGATGGGCGGACAGACGTCATGGCGCGGTGGCCTCCGGTGACGATCAGAAGGTCAGGGTGACGGCGGCATGGGCGCCGGCCGGTCCCGGGACCACCCCGGCGGCCGCCGTGTCGAGGGCGTGCCCGGGAGCGGCGCCACGCCCTCCCGGGGGGATCACGCCCGGGCCCAGATCCACCGTCGGGGTGAGCAGCCAGGCGTCCAGGATGCTCAGCAACCAGGCGCTGCCGGCGATCACCAGGCCGGTGTTGCGCAGGTCCTTCATCTCCTCCATGTCCGTGTAGGCGGCGGCGGCCTCGGCGCGCCAGAAGGCGATCTGCTGCCCGTCGAGGGCGGACCGGTAATTCTCGCGATACTGGAGGTAATCCTCGCGGAAGGTCGTGCGCTGAACCTCGCCGGCCACGGCCGTCAGCAGACCACCGGCCTCGCCCAGGAAGTACAGCCAGCCTCGCCACGTGTCGCCCCGGTACCACTGCCCCAGGCCCGCGAACAGCAGGCTGGCCTCCACGGCCTCGAGCCGCCGCAGGGGGAGCGGGCGCAGGCGCACGTGCCGCCAGGACTCCGGCTCGCCCAGGACCACCGTCTGCTCGAGGTCGTGATGGCCATGCAGCGTGCACCGCAGGGTGTACACGCCCGGCGGCAGATCCACGGCGCCGCCCAGGGGCAGCAGGCCCAGCTCGCGGCCGTCCAGGCTCACCGCCGCGCCGGGAGGGCCGGAGAGCTGCAGGGTGGCGGCCGGCGCGATGGTCGCGACCAGGATGGTCAGCAGGCCGAGGGACACGACGGTCGCGCAGACGGACGACGGACGGGGATGCGGACTGCGGGGTGGCGTCATCGGCAGCACCTGTGGCGTCGGAGGCGGCGTGGCGCCGGCGTCCGGCCGGCGGGTCCCCGGAAGTATAGGGGAATCGCGTCGGCCACGAAAGCGCGCAGCGGCCGCGCGCCAGGCTCAATCACGATGGTAGGGCAGACCGCGCAGGATGCTCAGACCGCGGTAGATCTGCTCGCAGAGCAGCGCGCGCGCCCACTCGTGCGTGAGCGTGAGGTCCGAGAGCCGGAGCACCCGCTCGGCGCGCTGGCGGACCGCGTCGGTGAGCCCGTCGGGGCCGCCGATCACGAAGGTCAGGCTCCCGTGGTCGCCGAGGATCCGGGCGAGGTCGCGGCTGGTGAGGGCCGCGCCCCGCTCGTCCAGGGCCAGGACGGGTGCGGTGCCGCCGGCCGGGCCCACCCGTTCC
>JAASSM010000371.1 GCA_021767885.1 bacterium
CCCAGCTGCGTGGCCACTGGTCCGGTGCGGAGGCGGACCTGCGGCGGGTCCGGCGGCTGGCGGCAGGATCGTCTCTTGCGGGCCATGCGCTGGCCCGGCTGGTCCGGCTGCACCTGCAGCGGGGCCACTGGGAGACCTGCCTGCGAGGGGGCCGCCGGGCGCTGGCCGCGGAGACCGGGCTCGGAGCTGCCGAGCGCGGCGAGGTCCTGGCGGCCATGGGCGTGGCCGCGGCCAGCCTGGGACGCCTGGATGCCGGCGCGGACCACCTGCGGCAAGCTCGCAGCCTGGCGCGTCGCCGGCGCGACCGGGCCCTCGCCGCGCGGTGCGATTACCTGCTCGCGGCCAACGTGCATCACGTGCGGGGCGACCTGACCGAGGCGCTGGAGGCCGCGCGCCGCGCCCGGGACATCGCCCGGGAACTGGACCGCGGCGAGCTGGCCTGCCATGCCGAGGGCGTGGAGGGCTACGTGCTGGCGGCGCTCGGCCGCGAGGGCGAGGCCCGGGCGACGCTCGACCGCGCCCGGCAGCGGGCGGAGGCCATCGGCTACCGGCTGATCGCCGGCTACACGCGGTACACCCTGGGGGAGTGCGACCTGCTGGCGGGCGATCCCGCCGCCGCGCGCGAGAGCTTCGCGGCCGCCCGGCAGACGGCGCAGGACCTGGGCGAGGAGGCCCTGCTCAACCTGGCCTGGCTGGGCGAGGGCGAGGCGGCCCGGCGGCTGGGCGAGCGGGGCGCCGCGCTGGCTGCCGCTGGCCGCGCCCTGGCGCTGGCGGAGAAGCGGGGCGACCGCCTGTGCCGTGGTCGGGCCCTCGCCCAGCACGCCCGCGCGGTGGGTGACCAGGATCGTCCGGCTGCCATGGCGGGGCTGCGCCGGGCCGAACGGGTGCTCGCCCGGCTGGGGGCGAGGCTGGAACTGGCCAGGGTGCGCCTCTGGCAGGCGGAACTCACCGGTCCGGAGGAGCTCCGGACAGCCTGCGCCGCGGTCGGGGCGAGCTCCTGCGCGGGCATCCTGGCACAGCTGGGCCTGGACACGGGCCATCGCGCCGAGTCCGCCCGCGGACCGGCCGCGGGGGTGGCGGTGGACGGCGGGCTGCGGATCCGGGTGCTCGGCGTGGTGGAAGTGGACCGGGGGGACCGTCCCCTGATCCGCGGCGCCTGGCGGTCGCGGCGGGCCCGCGGGCTGTTCAACGTCCTGGCCGTCCACTGCTTCGCGCCCGTACCGCGCGAGCAGGTCCTGGAGGCCCTCTGGCCCGGAGCCGACCCGGCGCGGTCCGCCACCAGCCTGCGACAGGCGGTGTTCCAGCTCCGCCGGCTTCTCGATCCCGGCGGCCGCTCTGGCGGCGACCTGGTCCGCACCGACGGCGAGGCCGTCGAGCTCGTGCTCGCCGGCCCGGAGGCCTGCGACCGCCTGGTCTTCGAGGACGCCGTCGCCACGGCGCGGCGCGCCCGGCGCCACGGCGACGCCGCGGCCGAGCGCGACCACCTCCTGCGGGCGGCCGACCTCTGGCGCGGGCCCTTCCTGGCCGACACGCCCTACGAGCGCCCGGTGGAGGCAGTGGCCGTGGCGCTCCAGCAGACGTTCCGCGGGGTGGTCGAGCGCGCGGCCAGCCTGCTCGGCGAGGAGGGACGCTGGGAGGAGATGCTGGAGCTGGCCCGGCGCGGAGCTCGCGAGGAGCCCCTGCACGAGCCCTTCGCGGCGCAGGAGCTGGAGGCGCTCCTGGCGCTGGACCGCGGCGCCGAGGCTCGCCAAGTCTACCAGAACTTCGCCACGCGGTACCAGCAGGAACTGGGCCTGCTGCCGGCCGACCGGCTCAAGAGCCTCGCCGAGCAGGCCCAGCACCCCGTGCGTTGACGGCCCGCGGCGGCGCCCCGGGCGGCCGCCGCGGCGGCGATGGTCACCGCCGGACCCGGATCGTCGGCGCACCCGGGTCCTCGGCGGGACGGGCCGTCAACGGACCAGGGTCAGCCGGGTGGTCCGGCGCGTCCCGGCCGCCTCGAGGATGGCCAGGTAGGCGCCCGAACCCAGGTCGCGGCCGTGCCCGTCGCGCCCGTCCCAGCGCATCGCGTGCATGCCGGCGCCCCGGCGCTCGCGTAGCAGCGTGCGCACCCGGCGGCCGGCGAGATCGGCGATCCACAGGTGCACCGGACCTTCCTGCGCCAGGGTGAATCGCAGCGTGGTCTGCGGGTTGAAGGGATTGGGCGCCGCGCCGTGCAGGGCGGTGGCCGCCGGGGTCTCGCTCGCGGCGGTGGGCATCCCCGTCAGGTTGCGCACCACCAGGGCGCCGTCCTGCCAGACGAGCCCGTCGCTGTCCCAGCCCGCGGGCAGTTCCACCTCCCAGGTGGCCTGGTCGTCGACCTCCTCGCACACCAGGACCGTGTAGTCGGACCCGCGGGGCGGCTCGCCGGGCAGCTCGCGGTACTCGATCCGCAGGCGCACGGTGCCGGTGGCGGTCAGCAGGCCGTGCACCACCAGCCGGTCCCGGCCGGCCAGGGACCACTCGCAGACCAGCCGCGCGCCCTGGTTCAGGGTCAGCGCGTCCCCGATCACGAGGGTGCCGATCTCGCCCTCGCGCCCGGGATGGATCACCGCCTCCTGGCCCACGGAGGTCGGCCCGTCGAGCTGGCCGTGACCGGCGAGGACGCCGCCGGTGAAGGCGAAGGTGCCCTCGTCCTGCATCCGCCAGCGGTCGTCGCAGGCCAGCAGGCCGGCCGTCTGGCGGAACGTCCCGAAGATCTGGGGATCCTGGTCGGGATCCGGATCGATGACCATGGTGCCCTGGTTCTCGAAGCCTGCCCCGGCGACCTCGAAGCGATCGACGTGGGTGCCGCCCCGGCAGAGCAGGGTCCCCTGGTTGATCAGCTCGATGCGCTGGTCGCCATAGTAGTTGGGCCCCTCGCCGAACCAGGCGCCGAAGGACTCGATGGTGTGGTCGGGGCCGTTGATCAGGCAGGCGCAGCTGTCGGGCCAGTTCGGCATCTTGGTGCGGGCGCCCGACCCCATCTGCAGCAGGCCGTCGCCGAGGTAGGAGAGGTCGCCGTCGAGGTAGACCGTGGCCCAGCCGGCGCCGCCGTCGTGGCCTTGGTCGATGGTGCCGAGGTTGGTGACCACCCCGGCGAGCGACACGTCCGCGTAGCGCAGGATGTGCAGCGTGCCGTCGACGGTGACGTCGGCGAGGTGGCCCTGGCTGACCGGCTGGATCTCGCCGGAGCCGGTGGTGCGCAGGGTCCCGCCGGCGAGGGTGAAGCCGTCGCCGGAGCTGCCGTAGAGTTCCACCAGCGCGCCGTCGGCGGCCACGATCTCGCCGCCGGCGTTGTCCCAGCCGCCGAACAGCCGGAGCGTGGCGCCGGCGGCGGCGCCGATGGTCCCGCGATTGGCCGACTGGACGCTGAAGATCGCCGAGCTGGAGATCGGGTCGGTGGCCTCGATCAGCCCGTGGTTGGTCAGGTCGATCCCGTGGTAGTTGCCGTAGGGCTGCCACCCGAAGTGGAACAGGCCGGTGACGTGCTGGCCGCTGCCGAGCGTCACGGTCATCACCGGCTGCCAGCTCGCGAGCCGACCCTGGTCGAAACGGAACTCGCCCGCGCCGGTGAACGTGAGCGGGCCGTTGACCTCGAACCAGCCCCAGGAACCGGCGTAGCC
>JAASSM010000372.1 GCA_021767885.1 bacterium
AGAAGGGGGGCCCGTCCAGGGCCCCCCTTCGCGAGGACATCGCCGACCGGAGGGAACGCTCCCCCCACCCCCCGGAAAACTCACCGCTTCCCGTAGTTGGGCGCCTCCTTGGTGATCTGCACGTCGTGCGGATGCGACTCGATCATGCCCGCCGCCGTCGTCCGCACGAACTGCGCCCGGCCGTGCAGGTCCGCGATGGTCTGGCACCCGCAGTACCCCATGCCCGAGCGCAGCCCCCCCACCATCTGGTAGACCACGTCGTGCGTGCGGCCCTTGTACGGCACCCGCCCCTCGATGCCCTCGGGCACCAGCTTCTCCACCTCGTGGACGTCGCCCTGGAAGTACCGATCCTTGCTCCCCTTCTCCATGGCGCCCAGGGAACCCATGCCGCGGTAGGACTTGTAGACGCGGCCCTCGAAGAGGACCTTCTCGCCCGGCGACTCGTCCGTGCCGGCGAGCAGACCGCCCATCATGACGCAGTCGGCGCCGGCGGCGACGGCCTTGACCGCGTCGCCGCTGTAGCGGATCCCGCCATCGGCGATCACCGGCACCCCCGCCGGGTGGGCGACGCGGGCCACCTCGCGGATGGCGGTGATCTGGGGCACCCCGACGCCGGCCACCACCCGCGTGGTGCAGATGGAGCCGGGCCCGATGCCCACCTTGACCGCGTCCGCGCCGGCGTCCACCAGGGCCTCGGCCGCCGCGGCGGTGGCGATGTTGCCCGCGAGGACCTGCTGGTCCGGGTACTTCTCCTTGAGCATGCGCACGGTCTGCAACACGTTGCTCGAGTGGCCGTGGGCGGTGTCCACCACCAGCAGATCCACCCCCGCCTCCACCAGCAGCTCCGCCCGCAGCATGGTCTCCGCGCCCACGCCCACGGCCGCGGCCACGCGCAGGCGGCCATAGCGGTCCTTGCTGGCCAGGGGGTAATCGAGCTTCTTCTGGATGTCCTTGACGGTGATCAGTCCGCGCAGCTCGCCGGCCTCGTTGACCACCAGCAGCTTCTCGATGCGGTGCTGGTGGAGCTTCTCGGCCGCCTCCTCCAGGGTGGTCCCCTCTGGCACGGTGATGAGGTTCTCGCTGGTCATCACCTCGCGGACCGGCCGGGTGGTGTCCTTGACGAACCGCAGATCACGGTTGGTGAGGATCCCCACCAGCTTCTCGCCCTCGGTGATGGGCACGCCGGAGATCTTGTAGTGGGCCATGAGGTCCAGCGCGTCGATGATGGCCTCGTCCGGTCCCATGGTGATGGGCCGGGTGATCATGCCGGACTCGCTCCGCTTGACGCGCTCCACCTCGGTGGCCTGCGCCCGCGGGTCGAGGTTCTTGTGGATCACGCCCACGCCGCCGGCGCGGGCCATGGCGATGGCCATCTCCGACTCGGTCACCGTGTCCATGGCCGCCGAGAGGAACGGCACGCGCAGCGTGATCTGCGCGGTCAGCCGCGTGCTGGTGTCGATGGCCGAGGGGATCACCTCGCTGTACGCCGGCACCAGCAGGACGTCGTCGAAGGTCAGGCCCTCGGGCAGGACCGGCGGCGCGGAACGGGGAT
This sequence comes from bacterium, assembly GCA_021767885.1. The sequence goes on from JAASSM010000372.1 coordinate 1,553, forward strand.
CGGGATGGCGGTCCATGCGCGTGGCCTTCCGCTCGGCGCCGGCCCGCGAGCGGCGGCGCCCGGTGTCACCGCCAGGTCAGGGCTTCAGGACCCCGATGAACGGCAGGTTGCGGTACTTCTCCTCGTAGTCCAGGCCGTAGCCCACCACGAATTCCTTGGGGATCTCGAAGCCCCGGTAGTCCACCGGCACCTCCTTCTCCCGCGCGGCCGCCTTGTCCAGCAGCGCGCAGACGCGGATGCTGCGGGGCGACCGCGTCTGCAGCAGCTCGATGAGGTGGCTGAGGGTCAGGCCGCTGTCGACGATGTCCTCGATGATGATCACGTCGCGGTTGGTGATGTTGGCCTTGAGGTCCTTCTCGATCTTCACCACGCCGGTGGACTTGGTGCCGCCCTCGTAGCTGGAGACGGCCATGAAATCCACCTCGTGCTCGAGGCCCAGGGCGCGGGTCAGATCGGCGAGGAAGACGTAGGCGCCCTTGAGGATGCAGACCAGCAGGGGCAGCGAGCCCTCGTAATCGCGGGTGATCTCGTTGCCCAGCTGCTGGATCCTCCGGTCCAGCTCCTCCGAGCCGATGAGCACGCGGTCGAGCAGCGGCAGCCGCCGCAGATAATCCTGGTCGTCGTAGGTCACGTCGCCTCTCCGTTCGTCTGACCAGCGGCCTGCTGCTCGCGCCAGCGCCGCCGAGACCGGATGATCTCCTGGATCTTGGAGGTGATCAGGTCGATGGCCACCTTGTTGTGGCCTCCCTCGGGGATGATCAGATGCGCATGCCGCTTGCTGGGCTCGACGAACTGCAGATGCATGGGTCGCACCACCTCGCGGTACTGCCGCACCACCGACTCCAGCGTGCGCCCGCGCTCGGCGATGTCGCGGGTCAGGCGGCGGATGAGGCGCTCGTCGTCGTCCACGTCCACGTAGAGCCGGATGTCCATGAGGTGGCGCAGTTCGGCGTTCTCCAGCACCAGGATCCCCTCGACGAACACGATGTCCGCCGGCTGCACGCGCCGGACCGCGCCGGTGCGGCTGTGGGTGGCGTAGTCGTAGATGGGCACGTCCACCGCCACGCCGCTGCGCAGGTCCCCGAGATGCCGGATCAAGAGCTCGGTCTCGAAGGCCTGCGGGTGGTCGTAGTTGATGCGCTCGCGCTCGGCGGGCGGGACCTGGGAGTTGTCGCGGTAGTAGGAGTCGTGGTGCAGGATCTCCACCGTCTTGCCGGGCGCGGACTCGCGCACGCGCGCGGCGACCGTGGTCTTGCCCGATCCCGAGCCCCCGGCCACGCCGATGATCACCGGCGGCAACGGATGTACGACCTGCTGCGGCATGGCCGAAATCTATCCGGGGGACCGGCCGGTGTCAACGCGACGGCTTTTTGCCTGGCGCCGGCCGCGAGCGCTCGCTAAGCTGCGGGGCGCCGATCGTCACCCGTCCGCCGCACCGGAGCGTCCCCGTGGTCAGCAATCTGGTCTCCGTGCTCGGTATCGTCGTGCTGCTGGCCCTGGCCTGGGCCCTGAGCAGCGACCGCCGCGCGTTCCCGCGCCGCACCGTGGCCTGGGGTCTGGGCCTGCAGTTCGTCTTCGCGGTGCTCCTGCTGCGGACCGGCTGGGGGCAGGCCGCGTTCGCCTGGCTGCGCGGCGCCGTGGTGCAGCTGCTGGCCTTCACCGACCCCGGCGCCGAGTTCGTCTTCGGCCCCCTGTTCCGCACCGCCCCCGAGTACGTCGAACACCTCGGCCGCGACGCGAGCTGGTGGCAGGGCCTGGACCCGGCCACCGGCGCCCCGGTGACCCTGGGCATCGTCTTCGCCATCCACGTCCTGCCCATCATCATCTTCTTCACCAGCCTGATGGGCATCCTCTACCACCTGGGCGTGATGCAGCGGCTGATCCAGGGCATCGCCTGGGTGATGCAGCGGACCATGCGCACCAGCGGGGCGGAGACGCTGTCGGTGTCGGCCAACATCTTCGTGGGGCAGACCGAGGCGCCCGTGGTCATTCGCCCCTACCTCGGCGGGCTGACCATGAGCGAGCTGATGGCGGTGATGACCGGCGGCTTCGCCACGGTGGCCGGCAGCGTCATGGCGGCCTACGTG
>JAASSM010000373.1 GCA_021767885.1 bacterium
CGGCAGCGCGGAGAGCGCCAGCAGCAGGCCGGCCGCCAGCGAGCTGCAGGCGTGGCCGCGGGCACCGGTCACCGGAGACCTCCCTGGCCGGGAATCAGTCGTAGAGGATGCGGAAGACCAGCACCGCGCCCCGCAGGCGGTCGCTGACCACCAGCTGATCGTCCGGTCCGACGGCCACGTCCACCGGACCGAGCGGGGTGGCCTTCAGGTCCAGGCCCGGCCCGATGTCCAGGAGCGGCTCGCCGCGCGCATCCAGGACGTGCACCACGCCCAGCGGCGGATCGGCCACGAAGACGTTGCCCCAGCGATCACGCGCCAGGCCCTGCGGGGCCACGAACGGATTGTCGGCATCGAAGAGGCCTCCCCAGGTGGCCTCCCAGTAGCCGAGGCGGTTGAAGCGCTGCAGACGCCGGTTGCCCCGGTCGGCCACCAGGAAGCCGCCGTTGGCCAGGAAGACCACGCCGCTGGGCTCGGAGAACTGCTCGCGATGCGGCCCCGGCCCCCCCACGCGCGACTGCAGGGCGAGGAAGGCGTCCAGCAGGATCACCTGCTCCTCGCCGCCATCGGCCACCACCACGCGCCCGTCCACGTCCACGTCGAAGGCGGCGGGCGTGGTGTCGTAAGCCGGGTCGAGGGCCTCGAAGTCCACGATGCGGTCCTGGTGGATCCCGTCCAGGTCGAAGCGGTGCAGGGTCCGGCCGCCGATGTCCAGCACCAGCACCTTGAATCCGTCCACCACCGCGTCCACCGGACGGTAGGGCCGCGACCCCGGATGATCGAACTCGGTCCAGGTCAGGCTGCGGGGATCGAGGCCGTGGACCTTGCCGCGGGCCTCGTCGCAGACCACCAGCGTGCCGTCCTCGCCCCAGGCCACCCCGCCCAGTCCCTCGAACGGGAAGTAGGGCTGGGTGCGCTCGTTCTCGAAGAGATAGAGCAGCTCCACCCCCACGGGCGTGGCACCCGCCGGCGGCGCGGGCGCGGGCCCCGCCTCGCCGGCCGCCGGGCCATCGTAAGTGCCGCCGGCGCAGCCGGCGCCCCACAGGGTCAGCAGACCCACCAGCAGGGCGCCGCCGGCGAGGACCAGGCTCATCCGTCCGCGACCATGCATCTCAGAAGCTCCAGGCGCAGCTGGCGCGGGCCTGCGGGCTGGGCAGTGGCGCGGAGACCTCCAGCGCCAGATCGGCGCCCAGGACCCGCGCGCCCAGGACCGGCTCGCCGGCCTCGCGGGCGCCGCCATTGCGCACGGCGTCGAACACCGAGACGGCCCGGTTGAGGATGGCGAAGAGGATCATCAGGTCCCGGCGATCATAGGCCTCGTTGGCGTCGGCCCGCAGGATCTGGTAGTCGCGACGGAAGTCCTCGCTCCGCCACTGCCACTGCTGGTCCTCGCCGGGCGGCGCCGGCGCCGGCTCGCCGAAGGCGCGGGCCTCGCGCAGCCGGGACTCGTACCAGGCGTCGCTGTCCATGTAGCGCCCCACCGACTGCCAGTAGCTGTCGGGGTGCGTGCCCCCGGTGCCGGCGTAGATGCCGGCCCAGCTGCGGTAGTCGTCCGAGAGGTTGTCCGCGTGGCGATCGAAGCCCAGGTACGCGCCCCAGACGGCGGCCTCGATGCCCACCATGATGAGGGCCTTGCCACGGTCGCCGTTGTAGAACTGGCCGGCACCGGGAACCAGCAGCGACAGACCGCCGGCGGTCAGGCGGCGCTTCGTGGACGACGGCCCGGTGCGATCCTCCGCGTCCGACGGCGCCACGGCGAACTCGTCGTTGCCACCGATCTCCTGGGCCCCGATCCAGCCGCGCCAGTCGTCGCGCTGCAGGAAATCGCCCTTGCTGGCCGGCACTCCGGTCTGCGCCGCGGCCAGGCTCGCCAGCAGGAGCAGGCCGCCCAGCATCACCAGTCCCTTGTCCGCTCGCCTCACGTCATCACCCCTCTCAGAACGAGATCGTGGCGCCCATGACGCCCCGCGAGAAGCCCACCGGCTCGACGAAGAAGTTCACCTCGTGGCCGCCCACGTCCAGGCGCGACGGCTCCTCGCCGGCGCCGCCACCATCGCCGAAGAGCAGCCCCTCGAGGTAGGCCACCTGCAGGACGCTGAACACGCGGAAGGCGATGCTCAGATAGATGAAGCGATCGCGCTTGGCGTAGTAGTCGTTGCTCTCCTGCCGCAGGTCACGATAGAACTCGCGATTGCGGCTGGTGCGCGGGTCGCCCAGGTTGGCGATGTCGATCTCGGTGGTGTCGAGGAACTCGCGCGGATCGGTGAAGTCGTCCCAGCCGAAGACGAACTGCTCCCACTTGCCGAGGTTCTCGTAGTACTCCCGGCGGTCGGCGGCCTCGGAGACCCACAGCGGGATGTTCGTGTAGCCGTCGTAGCCGAAGTACTCGCTGCCCACGCCCACCACCTCGGTGTAGTCGAAGTTGGCGTCGGGGCGGTCGAGGTAGGCGGCGTCGTAGGCGGCATCCAGCTTCTCGAGAAACCAGTGCTCGTCGGCGAAGGCGAAGTACTCGTCCTTCTTGTCATCGCCCTTGCTGGCATTGTGAGCCGCGCCGTACCAGGACGCCGCATCCAGCGCGATCTGCAGGAAGCCCCGCTTGTGCCCCAGGTAGACCTCGCCGGCGCCCGGTAGCACCAGGGACATGAGCATGGGGATGGCCGGGGATCGCCCGCCGCTGCCCGTGCGTGGCCCCACCGTGGTGCCGCCCACGTCGGCCTGCCAGTCGCGGGTGTCGGCCGGCAGCTCGCCGGTCAGCCGCGCCACCTCCAGGTCCGCCTGGTGCAGCAGGAAGTCCGGACTGCCCGCGGTGGCCGGACCGGCCAGCGCCGCGGTGAGCAATCCCAGGCCCAGCAGGGCCGCCAGTCGCCTCGTCGGCATGGAAGGTCCTCCCTCCCGGCCCGCGCTCAGCGCGCCACGGCCAGGGTCTTGACCTCGGTGGCCACGTCGCCGGCCGCCCGCTCGCGGGTCAGCCGCACCACGTAGAGCCCGGAGGCCACGTCCAGATCCAGGGTGAACTCGTTGACACGACCGGCCTGCGGACCCAGACGGGCCTCGAGGACCGGTTCGCCCTGCAGGTTGTAGACCATCAGCTCGGCCGCGCGGTCGGTGGCGCTGAAGAAGCGCACGCTCAGTTCGCGGCCCGTCAGGGGATTGGGATAGACCACCACGCGATCGCTCTCGGCCGCCGCCGCGCCGCCCTCGGCCACGGCCCGGGCCAGGCCCACGGGGCCGAGCCGCTGCGGGCCGCCACCAGGGCCCCACCACGCCGCCGTGGCGGGTCCGTCCTGCCCGGCGGGCAGGCTGCGGGCGATGGCACGCGCAAGGCGCCCATGGGTGAGGCGTCGGTCCAGGGGCGGTCCGGCCAGACCGCCGGCATCGGCCAGGGTCAGGGCGACCTCGTCGGTGGCCACCGGCAGCACCGCCAGACCGGACGCGCCCGCGCCGCCGAAGCGCCACGGCGTGCGGCCCACCGTGCGGCCGACGCCGTCGACCACCAGGAGGTGCCCGCGCGCGGTGGCGAAGGCCAGCTCGTTGGCGGGCCCGCCCTCGAGATCGGCCACCAGGAGGGGACCGGCGATGCGGGTGCTGTCCGGCAGCGGGAAGAGATCGTGGACATCGGTGGGGAAGCCGGTCAGGAG
>JAASSM010000374.1 GCA_021767885.1 bacterium
CTGGCCGCCGTGGTGCTGGTGGTGCTACCGGTGGCCGTGCTGGCGGTCTGGTCGCGCGCGCGCCTGCAGGCCGCCGCGGAGACCGAGTTCCTCCGGCGCGCCCACGGCGACATCGTCGCCACGCTGGACGCCCCGATCCGGGAGGCCGCCGACGTGCGGGCGCGTCTGCAAGCCCTGGCCGCCGCCGCGGCCGACGACAATCGCCTGCGCTGGGCCCTGGTGGACGGCCGCATGGAGGAGCGCGCCTACCTGCGCGACTATGCCGGCCGGGTGGCCGGCCTCATGGGCCTGGACGTCCTGCAGCTCATGGACGCCCAGGGCCGCATCCTCAGCTCCGCCCATTATCGCAACGAGTTCGGCCGGCAGGAACCGGGCCTGATCGGCGCCCTGGGCGACCCCGACGTGGACCTCGGCGGCGCGCTGGATTCCCCCGAGTTGCAGCGGCCATGGCCACGGCAGGCCCGGCGCTTCACCGATCCGGCGGCCGCCTTCGTGCTGGACCGCGACCCGGGCGGCCCGCTGCTGGCGCTCCTGGTGCGGCAGGACCTCTCCCTGGGCGGCCGCACCTTCCACTGGGTCGGCGGACGCCGCGTCGTGGCGCTGGGTTCCGGCCGCGCCCGCGGTGCCGTGGTCACCGCCGACACCGCCCTGGCGTCCGGCCTGCCGGTGGACGTGGCCGACCGCGACCGGCCCGGCGCCTGGCACGCGTGGGGTCGGCGCCACGGCCTGGTCTGGCAGGCCCGTGCCGTCCCGGTGGCCGACCCGCAGCGCAAGCAGTCCGCCCTGCTGGTGGCGGCCGTGGACCGCGGGCCGCTGCAGGACCAGCGCGCCCGCCTCGATCAGACCTGGCTGGCGACCGTGGCCGCCGCGGTGGCCGGGGCGCTGGCGCTGGCCGCGTGGCTCGCCGCCCGCCTGGCGCGGCCGCTGGCGGAACTGGCCCACCGCGCCGCACGCATCGATCTCGACGACCCCCGCGCACGCTTCCCCGCCGGCGGCCGCGACGAGGTGGGCCGCCTGTCCGGGGTCCTGGGCGCCATGGTGGACCGCCTGCGCCAGTCCGCCCGGCGCCTGGCGGACGCCGAGCGCCGCGCCACCCTCGGCGAGGTGGCCCGCCAGGTGAACCACGACCTGCGCAACGGCATCACGCCGGTGCGCAACGTGGTCCGCCACCTCGATCAGACCGCCGCCCGCGACCCCGTGGCCCTGGCCGGCGTCTGGCGCGACCGCCACGGCACCCTGGTGCGCAGCCTGGACTACCTGGAGGACCTGGCCGGCCGTTACGCCCGCCTGGCCCCCCCGCGCCGCCGCGAGCCGTGCGACGTGGGCGCCATCGCCGGCGAGGCCGCCGCCGGCGACCCGCGCATCACCGTCACCGCCGCGCCGGACACCCCGCCGGTCCTCACCGATCCGGTCTCCCTGCGTCGCATCCTGGACAACCTGCTGCGCAATGCCCTGGAGGCGCTGCCGGACGGCCGCGGCACGGTGGTGGTGTCGGTGGCTGCGGCCGGGGACGCCGACACGGGCGCTGCGGCCGCCGGCAGCCCCGCGATCACGGGCACCGTGGTCCGGATCCGCGACGACGGCGAGGGCATGTCCCCGGAGGTCCGCGACCGGGTGGGCGAGGACTTCTTCACCACCCGCCCCGGCGGCACCGGCCTGGGCCTGAGCAACGTCCGACGCCTGGTGGGCGACGCCGGCGGCCAGCTGGACATCGCCAGCGAACCGGGCCGCGGCACCACCGTCACCATCCTCTTCCCCGGCTGCGAGGACGCCCCATGAGCCTGGTCCTGATCGTCGACGACGTCGCCGCCATGCGCGAGCAGTATGCCTACGACCTCGCCCGCCTCGGGGGCCACCGCACGCTGGAGGCCGCCGGCGGCCGCGAGGCCCTCGATGCGCTCGCCGCCGAACCGGTGGACTGCGTGATCCTGGACCTGGAGATGCCCGGCCTGGACGGATTCCAGGTCCTGGCGCAGATGAAGCAGCAGGGCCTGCGCACCCCCGTGATCGTCTACACCGGCACCGGCAGCTACGACCGCTGCGTGCGGGCGGTGAAGCTGGGCGCCTACGCCTTCCTCGCCAAGGACGAGCCCCTCGAGCGCGTGGTCCAGGAGGTGGCCAACGCCCTGGAGTGGGCCCGCCTGCGCGAGGAGGTGCGCCGCCTGCGCCGTGGCGCCGGCGAGGACTCCCCGCTCATCGGCGAGAGCCCGGCCATGCAGGATCTGCGCGCACGCATCGACCAGCTGGCCGGCATCCCCAGCGGCGTGCTGGTCCTCGGCGAGAGCGGCACCGGCAAGGAGCTGGTGGCCCGGCAGCTCCACGACCGCGGCCCCCGGGCGCCCCGGCCGTTCGTGGCCGTCAACGGCGCGGCCCTGCCCGAGTCCCTGGCCGAGAGCGAGCTCTTCGGCCACGAGAAGGGCTCCTTCACCGGGGCCGACCGCGCGCGCCGCGGCGCCTTCGCCGCCGCCGACCGGGGCACGCTCTTCCTCGACGAGGTGGGCGAGCTGCCGCTGCCCGCCCAGGCCAAGCTGCTGCGGGTCCTGGAGACCGGAGCGGTCACCCGCGTGGGCAGCACCGCGGAGCAGGCCGTGGACGTGCGCGTGGTGGCCGCCACCAACCGCGACCTCGATGCCGAGGTGGCCGCCGGCCGGTTCCGCGAGGATCTGCTCTTCCGGCTCAACACCCACGTCCTGCGGGTGCCCGCCCTGCGCGAGCGCCTGCGCGACGTCCCCCTGCTCGCCGCCCACTTCCTCGACCGCGTCTGCGAGCGCTTCGGCCAGCGGCCGCGGACCTTCGCCGAGGCGGCGCTGGCGGCGCTGTCGTCCTACGACTGGCGGCGGAACAACGTGCGGGAGCTGCGCAACGTGGTCGAGCGCATGGTCATCGCCTCGCCCGACGCGGTGATCGGCGCCGACGCCGTGCCGGCCGAGCTGCTGGCGGCCGGGCCGGCGGCCGGCGCCGGCGGCGACGAAGCGGGTGACGGCGCCGGCGTGGCCGCGGGCGGCCCGGGCTGGACGCCGGGAGCGGGGACGCTCAGGGAGCAGAAGGCCGCCGCCGAGCGGGCCATCATCCTCGCGGCGCTCGAGCGCCACGGGTGGCACGTCACGCGCACGGCCTCCGCCCTCGGGCTGGCCGACCACAGCTCCCTGCTGAAGATCATGCGGCGGCATGGCCTGCGCCGCTGAGGCCCGGCCGGCGAGGACGGCGGGGCAGGGTGCGGCAGGACGCGGATCGCGGCGCGGGCGGACCTGCGGATGAACGCCGGCATGTGTTCGTCTGGACACGGGGCGCACGTGTCCGGACGGACACACGCGGCCAGGCCGCCACACCAGATTCCCGCGCAATCGTCTTTATATCAATCAGTTGACCTCGCAGGCCGCCCTGGTCCCGACCTTGCGGTCCTCCGGGTGATCCGTCACCCAGACCGGCGCTCCGGCGCCCGAACCAGGAGGACCCCCATGAACCGCAAGCCCGATCCCCATCGCCCCGGTCCCGAGGAGCTCCGCGCCCGCAAGGTGAAGCTCGCCGAGGGCGGCATCGTCTTCGTCCTGGTGCTCGGCCTCTGCGTCTACCTGGGCATCCACTTCGCCCAGGACGACGGCACCGACGTCTCTCCGGTGGC
>JAASSM010000375.1 GCA_021767885.1 bacterium
ACGCTCCCGCGCTCGAGGGGCTCAGCGAGGGCAATCTGAACCTGGTGACGTCGCCCCACTCGCACTTCGGGTGGAGCACGGCGCGGATCATGTGGATCGTGAACCTGGCGCTGCTGCCGTCCCTCGTCAGCGCCGTCTGGTTCTTCGGCCTCGGCGTCCTGGCGCCGGTGGCGGGGGCCATCCTCGGTGCGGTGGGTGCCGAGTGGGTGATCGGTCGTCTGAATCGCAAGGCCGAGACCATCCCCGACGGGAGCGCCTTCCTGACCGGCCTGCTCCTGGGCCTGATCGTCCCGCCCGGCTTCTCGCCGGTGCTCGCCGCCCTGGGCGGCATCGTGGCCATCGGCATCGGCAAGGCGGTGTTCGGTGGCCTGGGCGACAACGTCTTCAACCCCGCCCTGGTGGGCCGCGCCTTCCTGCAGGCCAGCTTCCCGGCGCACATGACGGACTGGTCCACGGCCGTCTCCCGGGTGGACGCCGTGAGCCAGGCCACGCCGCTGGGCCTCTTCAAGTTCGGCGATCCCGCCCAGTTCACCGGGGACATCGCCACCGGCAAGCTGCTCCTCGGCAACGTGGGCGGCTGCATCGGGGAGACCAGTTCCCTGGCCATCATCATCGGCGGCATCATCCTGCTGGCCACCCGGGTGGCCAACTGGCAGATCACCGCCGCCATGATTCTCGGCGGCCTGGGCTTCGGCGGCCTGTTCCATCTCTTCGGGATCGGCCCCGGCCCGGTCTTCCACGTCCTCTCCGGCGGATTCCTGTTCGGCGCCGTGTTCATGGCCACCGACTACGTCACCTGCCCGACCACGCCACGGGGCATGTGGATCTACGGCCTGGGGATCGCGCTGCTGACCATCATCATCCGCCTGTTCGGGGGGCTGCCCGAGGGCGTGATGTATGCGATCCTGCTGATGAACGCGGCCGTGCCGCTGATCAACCGGGCCACGCGTCCGGCCATCTTCGGAGCGAAGCGATGAAGACGACGCTGCACATGCTGGCCACGCTGATCGTGGTGGGGCTGTTCGCCGGTGGCGCGCTCTCGCTGGTCAACGACTGGGCCGACCCCCTGATCGAGGAGAACCAGCGCCGTGCCCGCGAGGAGGCCATCAGCTTCCTGGTGCCGGGCGGCCAGGCCGGCGACCCGGTGGTCGACCAGCCCGGTCTGACGGCCTGGCGGATCACCGACGAGGCCGGCGCCGCCCTGGGTTGGGTGGTCCAGGCCACCGGCGTGGGCTTCCAGGCGGAGATCGACCTCATGTTCGCGCTGAGTCCGGACCGCCAGGAGATCCGCGGCCTGAAGGTGATCTCGGACTCCGAGACGCCTGGCCTGGGCACCTGGATCCGCCTGCAGCCGCAACACGAGCAGGCGATGACCGGACTCGAGGAGCGCCACCTCGCCGAAGCCGTGGGCGATCCCAAGAACTTCCCGCTGCAGTTCTTCGCCTACGACACCGGCAGGCACCTGTCGGCCCTGGGCGACCTGAAGGTGGTCAAGGGTACGCCGCGAGAGAAGCTCGGCCCGGACGAGGTCATGTCCATCACCGCGGCCACCATCAGCGCCCAGGCGGTGGTGGACATCCTCAACGAGGCGGTCGCGGATCTGGAGACGGCGCTGAGCGGTCAGGGAGGTCTGTCGTGAGCAAGAAGCCGGTACCCCTGGGCACCGAGCTGGTCAAGGGCTTCTGGGACCAGAATCCCGTCCTCGCGCAGCTGCTGGGGCTCTGCCCGGTCCTGGCGGTGACCACCTCGGCGGCCAACGGCGTGGGCATGGGCATGGCCACCACCTTCGTGCTGGTCTGCGCCAGCGTACTGATCTCCTCGGTGCGCAGGCTCATCCCCACGCAGGTGCGCATCGCCAGCTTCATCGTGGTGATCGCCACCTTCGTGACCATCGTGGACCTGACCATGAAGGCCAAGTTCCCGGCCATGAGCAAGAGCCTGGGCGCCTTCATCCCCCTGATCGTGGTGAACTGCCTGATCCTCGGGCGCCAGGAGGCGTTCTCCTCGCGCAACAACCCCTTCCGCTCGCTCATCGACGCGCTGGGCATGGGGATCGGCTTCGCGCTGGCGCTCACCGCCCTCGGCGCGATCCGCGAGCTGCTGGGCAACGGCACGGTGTTCGGTCTGACCATCATGCCCGCGGTGTTCGAGCCCTGGATCGTCATGATCCTGCCGGCCGGGGCGTTCCTGACCCTGGGCCTCATGCTCGGCGCCGTCAACACCATCAATCAGCGGCGCGAGCAGCGGGTGCTCGCGGAGGCGCGCCGCCTGGCGGCGGCGCCCGTCCAGACGCGGGAGGCGTGAGCGTGGAACTCATCGGCATCTTCCTGACCGCGGCGCTGATCAACAACTTCGTGCTGATCCAGTTCCTGGGGATCTGCCCCTTCGTGGGCGTCTCGGGCAAGCTCAGCTCGGCCACCAGCATGGGCATGGCCACCACCTTCGTGATGACCATGGCCGGCATGGTGACCTGGCTGATCCAGCACCTGATCCTGGTGCCCCTGGGTCTGGGGTTCCTGCAGACCGTGGCGTTCATCCTGGTGATCGCCTCGCTGGTGCAGTTCGTGGAGATGGTCATCAAGAAGGTCTCCACGCCGCTCTACCGGGCGCTGGGCATCTTCCTGCCCCTGATCACCACCAACTGCGCCATCATGGGCCTCTGCCTCTTCGCCGTCATGAAGGACTACTCCTTCCTGCAGACCCTGATCTTCGCCCTGGGCGCGGGCGCCGGCTTCACGCTGGCGCTCACCCTCATGGCGGGCATCCGCGAGGAACTGGAGCTGGCCCGCGTGCCGCGTGCGCTGCGCGGGGCGGGCATCACCATGATCGTGGCCGGGGTGCTGGCCATGGGCTTCATGGGCTTCGCGGGGATGAAGTTCTAGACCCGATCCCGGCCACCGCCGCAGGCGGCTGTTCGACCAGCAAAGGAGACCACAGATGATCGACCGCCGATCCTTCCTCAAGACCGCGCTGCTGGGCGGCGCCGCCTTCGGTGTGGGCGCCAAGCTGGGGACCCTGGGCCAGTCCACGGCCGGCGAGCGCGTGGTCCTGCACGGGTTCGTCCCGGCCGATGGCGCGGCCATCCGGCGGACCCTGACCGCGTTCCTGGGGTTGCAGGACGGTGTCCTGCCCGCCCCGACGCTGGACGTCCCGCCGGCCTGGCGCCCGACGGTGGCCGGGGCCCTGCGCACCGCGGCCGACCGCTACGAGCGAGGCTCGAACCGCGTGCTGACCGTGCAGGTGGCGTCCCTGGAGCAGGGCCTGCCCGCCGACCTGATGCTCCAGCAGGACACCGCGGTGCTCGATCCCCGCTCGCGCTTCGGCCACGAGCTGCTCGCGCTGCGCGAGGACCTGCGCGGCCGCACGGCCGAGGTGGCCGTCAGCTGCCGCCTGGAGGAGCGGCCCGGCGCCCTGGCCGGGACCCCGGTCCTGGTGGTGGAGAACGAGCGCGGCGTGCAGGAGCGCCTGATGCTGGACGGCCGCCGGCGCGAACTGCGCCTCGACGGCCCGGCCGGCGCGACCACCGTGGTCACCGACGGTCACGGCGCCCATGTCGCCGGGGCCAGCTGCCGCCACGCCACCTGCCGCCGGCAGGGGATCATCGCGCGGCCTGGCGA
>JAASSM010000376.1 GCA_021767885.1 bacterium
CGAACGCGCCGGCGCCGGGCGGGCCGGGACAGGTCCTGGTCCTCGCCACCGGCCGACGCCGACGCGAGGCCGTCGCCGAGCAGATCGCCTACGTGGGCTACCAGCCGGTGGTGGTCGATGGTCCCGAGGAGGCGCTGGCCGTCCTGGGCTCCGCCGGAGCGTCCTGCACCGCGGTGGTGGTGGACGCCCGGCTGGCCGGCGGCGCGGCGGCCAGCCTGCCGGCGGGACTGCAGGCAGCGCTGCCGGCCGCGCCACCCTGCCTGGTCCTCCACGACGTGGGCGAGCGCCTCGACGGCGAGGCCATCCGGGCCGCCGGCTTCGCTGGCTGGCTCACCTATCCCGTGCGGTCGCACCGTCTGCGCACCATCCTCGCGGCGCCCTCCCCGGCGTCGCTATCGGACCTCGCGGAGTCCGCCGGACCGGCCGTCCCGTCGTTGCCGGGTGCGGGGCCCGGGGGCCCCGGGGCGACCACCCTGCCGGACCCGGACGGCCGCGCGACCGGGCGCGATCCCGCGGCGTCGCCGCCAGCGGCCACTGGCGCGGCTCCGGAACCGCCCCTGGGCGAATCACCGGACGCCCCGGACGGCGAGCTGCCGCTCCTGCTGGCGGAGGACAACCCGGTCAACCAGAAGGTGGCCAGCATCCTGCTCCGCAAGCTCGGCCATGCGGTGGAGGTGGTGCCCAACGGGGCGGAGGCGGTGGCGGCCCTCGCGCGCCGGCGCTACGGCCTGGTCTTCATGGACGTGCAGATGCCGGTGATGGACGGCTACGAGGCGGTCCGCCGTATCCGCGCCGGCGAGGACGGGGTCCTCGAGCCCCGAGTGCCCATCGTCGCCCTGACCGCCCATGCCATGAAGGGCGACCGGCAGCGCTGCCTGGACGCCGGCATGGACGACTACCTGGCCAAGCCCATCGACCAGGCGCAGCTCGTGGCCGTGCTCGAGCGGTACCTCGGCGTGCCCGCGATCTCCTGATCGCCCGGGTGGTCGGCGCCGGCCGGACGGCCTATCCTGTGCGGCGCCACCGTCCGGAGAGGTCGTCCGTGTCCGCGTCGTCCCGCGTCCATCCCGATCGCGTCCGCGCCCTGCATCCGGGGACGCCGGGCCCTGGCCCGGTGATCCACTGGCTGCGCCGCGATCAGCGGGCCCAGGACAACTGGGCCCTGCTGCACGCCCAGGACCTGGCCCTGGCTGCGGGGCGGCCCCTGGCCGTGGCGTTCTGCCTGGTGCCGGAGTTCCTGGGGGCGGCCCGCCGCCAGTACGCCTTCATGCTGACCGGACTCCGCGAGACCGCTCGCGAGCTGGCGGACCTGCGGATCCCCTTCTTCCTGCTCCGGGGCGATCCGGTGCAGGAGGTGCCCGCGCTGCTGGAGCGGACCGGGGCCGGCGTACTGGTGACCGACTTCAATCCCCTGCACGTCAGCCGGCGCTGGGAGCAGGGCGTCTGCGGGCGGGTGGCCATCCCGGTGCACGTGGTCGATGCCCACAACGTGGTCCCGGTGTGGCGGGCGAGCGACAAGCAGGAATATGCGGCCCGGACCATCCGGCCCCGTCTGCAGCGGCAACTGCCGGAATTCCTCACCGACATCCCGCCGCTGCGGGTCCATCCGGTGGCCTGGCCGGGGGACGTGCCGCTGCCGGACTGGGAGGACGCCGGCCGCGGCCTCGCCGTGGGCGAGGCCGGCGCGCCGGTGGCGTGGTGCACGCCGGGACCGCGGGCGGCGGGGGTCACCCTCACCGCCTTCCTCGAGCGGCGCCTGGCCGGCTACGACACCGCACGCAACGATCCCAACGCCGATGGCCAGTCCGGACTCTCGCCGTACCTGCACTTCGGCCACCTCGCGCCGCAGCGGGCGGCCTTCGCGGCGGCGCAGCGCCCGGCCTCGCCGGATCGCGAGGCGTTCCTCGAGGAGCTGATCGTCCGGCGCGAGCTGTCCGACAACTTCTGCCACCACAACCCGCACTACGACCAGTACGAGGGGCTGCCGGCCTGGGCACGGCGGACGCTGGAGGATCACCTGGACGACGAGCGCGAGCACCTGTACGACCTCGAGGAGTTCGAGTCGGCACGGACCCACGACGCCCTCTGGAACGCGGCCCAGACCGAGCTGACGGTGCGTGGGAAGATGCACGGCTACCTGCGCATGTACTGGGCGAAGAAGATCCTGGAGTGGACCCGGGATCCCGGCGAGGCCCTCGACGTGGCCATCACCCTGAACGACCGCTACGAGCTGGACGGCCGCGATCCCAGCGGCTACGTGGGCTGTGCCTGGTCGGTGGGGGGGCTGCACGATCGGCCCTGGACGGAGCGCCCGATCTTCGGCAAGGTGCGGTACATGAACCTCAATGGCTGCAAGCGGAAGTTCCGGGTGGACCGCTACATCGACCGCATGGCCCGGCTGCGGCGCGAGGCAGGCGCATGAAGGTGCATCTGCTCGAGCAGACCCAGACCACCACCGCGGCGCTGGAGGCGGTGTTCGCCTTCTTCAGCCAGCCCGAGAACCTGGCGCGGATCACCCCGCCGAGCATGGCCTTCCAGGTGCTCACGCCGTCGCCCATCGCCATGCACCGCGGCGCCATCATCGACTACGTGGTGCGGGTGGGCGTGCCGATGCGCTGGCGATCGCTGATCACCAGCTACGAGCCGCCGCATCGGTTCGTGGACGAGCAGCTCGACGGTCCCTATGCCTTCTGGCACCACACCCACACCTTCCGGCCGCTGCCCGGTGGCGGCACCGAGCTGGGGGACGTGGTGCGCTACGCGCTGCCGCTGGGTCCGCTGGGCGAGCTCGCCCACGCCCTGATGGTCCGCCGCCAGCTCCAGCGAATCTTCGCCTACCGCCGGGCATTCATCGCCGCCCACTTCGGGGGGCCGGTCGTGGATGCCGACGCGGACACGCACCACCCGCCCGCCGCCGGTCCCGGCGGCCAACCCCCGGAGACGCCATGAGCGAGCTGCCCCCGCATCCGACCAATCCCACGGCCACCGCCACCGGCGGCGACCCCGGGCCCATCCTGGTGGGCGTCTCCACCTGCCTGCTGGGCGAGGAGGTGCGCTGGGATTCGGGCCACAAGCACGACCGCTACCTCACCGGGATCCTGGGCGCGTACTTCCGGTTCGTGCCCGTGTGCCCCGAGCTGGAGGTGGGCATGGGGGTGCCCCGCGAGCCGGTGCACCTGGAGGGCGACCCCGCCGCGCCGCGCATGATCGGCAACAAGAGCGGGGAGGACTGGACCGAGCGCATGAACCGCTACAGCCGGCGCAAGCTCAAGGAACTGGTGCCCATGAACCTCTCGGGCTACATCCTCAAGCGGGCGTCGCCGAGCTGCGGGATGGAGCGCGTGCCGGTCAAGGGCAAGGGGGGCATGAAGCGCAAGGTGGGCGTGGGCCTCTTCGCGGCCGAGCTCATGCGGCGGCTGCCGCTGCTGCCGGTGGAGGAGGAGGGGCGCCTGAACGATCCTGGCCTGCGCGAGAACTTCATCGTCCGGGTGTTCGCCTATCACCGTGTCCAGGAGCTGCTCGGCGGCCGCTTCAAGCGCGGGGACGTGATCCGCTTCCACGCTCGCGAGAAGTTCCTGCTGCTCGCCCACAGCCCGAAGCACTACAAGCAGCTCGGC
>JAASSM010000377.1 GCA_021767885.1 bacterium
GGCTGTGGCGGTGGCGGCGGTGGCGGCTGCGGCACCGGCGGCTTCACCTGAGGCGTCTAGCGCCGGGGCGGCCGGGGGCCGCCCACCGATCACCCATCACCCATCATTCCGCAGGCCGTCCCGCGGCATGGCCATCAGCCGGCTGGTGAGCGCCATCACCAGGGCGCCCCAGGCCACGCCGGCGACCAGGTCGACCACGTAGTGGTAGCGGCAGTAGACGATGCTCAGGCAGAGCAGCACCCAGAGCGTGGTCAGCCACCAGCGGTGCCGCGGCGCCACCTTCCAGCCCCACCACCAGGAGACCATGCTGCCGGCCACGTGGCTGGAGGGGAAGGCCGCGCCCGAGAGGGCGCCGTTGGCATGGATGAAGACCATGATGTCGTGGAAGAGCCAGCCGGTGAGGCCCTCCTCGGGGATGGAGCCGGCGATGCCCAGGTAGTGGAAGTACTTGGGGCCCCAGACCGGGAAGAAGGTGTACCAGGCGTAGCACGTGAGCATGACGGCCACCAGGTCGCGGACCATGGCGGCGGTCAGCGCCCAGTTGCGGGCGGCCGGACGCTGGCCGGTGCGCCAGATGAGCGCCAGGGCGAACAGGCCGAAGACGTAGTAGGTGAAGTAGGCGAACTCCATGAGCTCGTACAGCCAGGGCCAGGGCATGTGGCGCGACCAGGCCAGGCTCGGCTGCCCGCCGAAGAGGCGCTCCTCGAGCTGGATGAGCCACGGGTCGAAGGAGTCGCCGAAGTCGCGGAACACCACGCCCAGGAACTCCTGCTCCGCGTAGAAGATGGGGAACATCAGGGGGATGGCGATCACCCCGAGCAGCCGCGCCGGCCAGCGCTCCTGGCGCCGCAGCAGGGGCGGCACCACCAGGATCACCCCGACGAGCACCAGGTGCCAGAGCAGGTGGGGCAGCGGGGCGTGCAGGGGGCCGGGGTCGGCCACCACGTCGAAGCAGGTCGGGTTCAGCAGGGGGTACAGGCCGCTGGTCAGGGCGTAGACCACGGCGATCCAGTCGGCGCCCTGGCGCCAGGGGCGGAGGCGGGCGAGGGCGTCGGTCATCGGAGCCATCCCCGGCGGCGGGTGAACTCGAGGGTGTCGCGCAGGCCGCTGGCGAGGTCGTACCGCGGCCGCCAGCCGGTGTCGCGGCGCAGGCGCGCGGCGGTGCAGACCCAGCCGTCCTGGGCGAGGTCGCCCGCGCGGTCGGGGTTCAGCAGCGGCGTGCTGGCGCGCGCCGAGGCGGGCGCCAGCGCCCGGGCCACGGCCAGGGCCCACAGCGGGATGGTGACCCGGCGCACGGGGCGGTGGAAGAGCCCGCGCAGGACGGCGAGCAGCTCGTCCCAGTCGTAGCCCCAGGGCCAGTGCCGGCCGGGGTCGCTGGGGCCGTCGGGGCCGGGGCCGTCGTCCACGTGGTAGACGCCGGTGGCGCTGGCCGCCTCGAGGAGGGCCACCGCCGCGGTGGCGGCGTCGCGGCCGTCCACCAGGCTGAGGCCCTGCAGGCGGGTGCCGGGGCGGGCGGTCCAGCCGCGGGACGCGAAGCGCAGCAGGGGCAGGAACTCGAGGTCACGGGGGCCATAGAGCGACGGCGGCCGCAGGCTGACGGTGCGGAACGGCCAGTCCTGGCGCAGCAGCGCCTCGGCGGCCAGCTTGCTGCGCCCGTAGCCGGAGACCGGGCGGTCGGCCATGGTCTCGTCGCGAGGCCGTCGCGGGCCGGCGGGGCCGCCGGCGGCCAGGGAACTGACCAGCACGAAGGCGTCCACGCCGCCGTGGCGCCGGGCGGCGGCCAGCAGGGCGGCGGTGCCGTCGGTGTTGACGCGCTGGTAGGTGGCCGCGTCGGCCATGACCACGCCCGCGCAGTGGATCACGCCGCGGCAGCCGTCCAGCAGGGCGTCCAGGGAGTCCGGCCGGTCCAGGGCGGTCTCTACCAGCGCGAGGTCCTTGCCGGCGAGCCAGCGGTGGCTGCTGGTCGCCCGCACCGCCGCGCGCACCGGCACGCCGGCCGCCAGCAGCACGTCGCAGACGTGGCTGCCCAGGAAGCCGCTGGCCCCGGTGACCGCCACCGCGCCCGACACCGTCACACCGCCCGCTCGTAGATGCGGTAGACGTTCTTGCGGGTGGCGCCGGACTTCTCCAGGGTGCGGTTCATCGGCTCGTTGTCCTCGAGGATCCAGGAGCACTCGCCGGTGTGGAAGCCCTTCACGGCGCCGTACCGGATGGTCTCGTACACCAGCATCACGTCCACGCCCTTGCGGCGATGCTCGGGCTTGACGCCCATCAGCAACGTGCGCGCGCCGCGGATCCGGCGCCTGGCCAGCAGGAACCGCAGCCAGCCGAAGGGCAGGAGCGACCCCTTCAGCGGGAAGAGGGCCTCGTTGAAGTCCGGCGTGGTCATGGCGAAGCCGATGGGCTCGCCGCCCGGTTCGCTGCCCGCCTCGGCGATGAGCAGGAAGCCCGGGTCCACCATGCTCTTCATGTCCTTGGCCGCATGGCGGAACTCCTCGGCGTCCATGGGCACGAAGCCCCAGTTGTCCTTCCAGGCGTCGTGGTACAGGCCGCGGACGATCTCCACGTCCTCCCAGAACCGGTCCATGCGGAAGCGGCGCACGGTGAACTCCCGGCGGTCGCCGATGCGCCGGGCGAAGCGCGCCATGCGCTCCGGCGGCTGGCCGTCCGGGGCGTGGAACTGCCAGGCCAGGAGGTCCTGGGCCTTCTGCAGCCCGAAGCTCTCGAGCTGCTCCTGGTAATAGGGCGGCTGCCAGGGCATGCCGATGGCCGGCCGGTTGCGGTGGCCCTCGACGAGCAGACCGAGGGCGTCGTGGTTGGTGGTGAAGCAGCCAGGGCCCCGCATGACCGTCATGCCCTGGTCGGCGATCCACGCGCGGGCGGTCTCGAGCAGGCCGGCCGCCACCTCCGCGTCGCCGGGAGCCTCGTAGAAGCCGAAGTAGCCCACCTGCTCGTGGTGGTACGCGTTGCTGGTCCGGTCCACGGCCGCGGCGATGCGGCCCACCGGCATGGCCCCCTGCCGCGCCACCCAGAGCTGGGCGTCGGCGTGGCGGAAGAAGGGGTTCTTCTGCGGGTCGAGGAAGGCCTTCTGCTGCGCCAGCAGCGGATACACGTACAGCGGGTGCTTCTTGCCGTACAGCCGGTACGGCACCTTCAGGAATTCACTGCGCTCCCGTGCGTCGTGCACCGGTTCGATGCTCGGTCCCATGGCGTCTCCCGTCGGCCGTCCGTGGCCGTCAGTGGTCGTCGGCGTTCTCGTGTCCGGTGATGTCGCCCTCGCGGAAGAGATACTCGCGGAGCTGGCCGTCCCACTCGTGCATGTGACGGCGCAGCCACTCCAGGGTCATGCAGGCGTGCTCGATCTCCTCGTCCCGGTTGTGGGCCAGGATGCGCTTGAGCTCCTTGTCCCGCGCCATCACCACCCGCTGGTGGTACCAGTCCACCGCCTCGATCTCCTCCTTGAGGCTCATCAACGCCCGGTGGATGTCGCGCGCGTCCCCCGGCAACGCATCCCAGGACTCGTGATAATCGCTCATGACCGCCTCCTCGCTGGTGACCGTGCGGACCCGACCCCCGTACCATGCCACCCCCACCCCCGCAGCGCAACACCCAC
>JAASSM010000378.1 GCA_021767885.1 bacterium
ACGTCGCGGCCGGCGCGGCGGCGACCGCGGCCGCGCCCACCGCGGGACTGGGGGCCGCCCTGCCCGTCCTGCTGGCCATGGGCCTGCCGGCGCCGCAGGCGGAGAGCCTGCTGGAGCAGGCGCGCCGCGCGCGCCCCGAGCTCGCCGAGGACGTCCAGGCCTGGGTCCGCGCCGCCCTGGCCGGACTGGGGGCGCCTGGTCGCTGACCGGCCGGTCAGGAGCCCGCCACCACCGACCATCCGGCCACGTGGCCGGACGTCAGCCGTGAAGGAGCACCGTGGACGAGACCCGCTGGACCGATCCCAACGAGCAGCCGGAGGACCGGACGCTGGACCGTAGCCTGCGGCCGCGGAGCCTGGACGAGTTCATCGGCCAGGAGGCGGTCAAGGAGAACCTGCGGGTCTTCGTGGCCGCGGCGCGGCAACGGGGCGAGGTCCTCGATCACGTGCTTCTGTACGGCCCGCCTGGACTGGGCAAGACCACCCTCGCGCAGATCCTGGCCGGGGAGATGGACCTGGAGATCCGGCTCACCAGCGGCCCGGCGTTCCAGAACAGCGCCGAGCTCATCGCCCTGCTCTCCGAGCAGGCCGACCGGCGAGCGGTGTTCATCGACGAGATCCACCGCCTCAACCGGGTCATCGAGGAGCACCTGTATCCGGCCATGGAGGACTGGCGCGTCGAGCTGGTCATCGACAAGGGGCCGGGGGCGCGTCACTTCAACCTGCAACTCGAGCCGTTCACCCTCATCGGCGCCACCACGCGGGCGGGGCTGATCACGCCCGCCCTGCGCAGCCGGTTCGGCATCGTCTGCCACCTGGATTTCTATCCCCCGGAGGACCTGGCCACCATCGTCACCCGGTCGGCGGGTCTGCTGGGCATCGAGCTCGCGACCGATGGCGCCCTGGAGATCGCCCGCCGCAGCCGCGGCACGCCGCGCGCCGCCAACCGTCTGTTGCGGCGGGTTCGCGACTACGCCCAGGTCGACGGCACCGCCGTGATCGATCGCGCCGCGGCCGACCGCGGACTCTCCCAGCTGGGCGTCGACGCTCTGGGCCTCGAGCCCCTGGACCGGCGCTACCTCGGTGTCATCTGCGAGCACTTCCAGGGGGGGCCGGTGGGGGTGCAGAACCTGGCGGTCTCCCTGGGGGAGGAGACCGACACCCTCGAGGACGTGGTCGAGCCGTTCCTCATCCAGGCGGGCCTGCTCAAGCGCACGCCGCGTGGGCGCGAGGTCACCGCGGGTGGCTGGCGCCATCTCGGGCTGGAACCCCCATCCGCCGGTTCCGGCGGCCAGGGAGAGTTGCTCTGAGATGATCGACCCCGCGGCCTACAGCTATCACCTGCCGCCGGAGCTGGTGGCGCAGGAGCCGGCGGCGTCCCGCGACGCCTCGCGCCTGCTGGTGGTCGAGCGGGGTGGGCCCGTCCGGGGGCTGCACGGGTTCGGCGACCTGCCGCATCTGCTGCGCCGGGGCGATCTGCTGATCCTCAACGACAGCCGCGTGCTGCCCGCCCGGCTCTGGACCCGGCGGCGCGACACCGGCGGGCGCGTGGAGCTGCTGCTGCTGAGCCCGGAGCCTGATGCGCGGCGGATAGGGCCGGACGCGGACGTCACCGCCGGCTCCGGGGAACCGGCCCCGGTGCCATGGCGCGCGCTGGCCCGGCCGGCGCGGCGCCTGCGCCCTGACCAGGAGCTGGCGGTCACCCGTGGTGCGGACGGATCGCCCGCGGGACCGCGCCTGCGCATCCTGGCCAGCCACGGCGAGGGCGAGGTCACCGTGGCGCCGGTCCTGACCGGGGGTACGGCGCCCCCGGAGAACGTGCCGGACCCGGATCTCGGCCAGGAGCGCGGCGATCTCGCGGCGGTGGCCGAGGCCTGGGGAGACGTACCCCTGCCGCCGTACATCCGGCGGGATGACGCTCATCCGGATCCGCAGGGGCGACGCGAGCGTGATCGTCGGCGTTACCAGACGGTCTATGCCCGTGGCGACGTGGCGTCCGGGGCCTCGGTGGCGGCGCCGACGGCAGGACTGCACTTCACCTCCGAGGTCCTGGCCCGGCTCGCCGAACGCGGCGTGCAGACCGCGCGCGTGACCCTGCACGTCGGCCCGGGCACGTTCCGGCCGCCGAGTGCGGACCAGATCGTGGCGAGCCGTCTGCATCCCGAGCGCTTCGTCCTGCCGGCGGCCACGTCCCGGGCGCTGGTGGCGTGCCGCCGCGCCGGCGGGCGCGTGATCGCCGTGGGCACCACCAGCCTGCGGGTCCTCGAGACGGTGGCGCGGCTGCCGTTGCCGGACGCCGCGCCCGCCGGCGCGGTGATCGAGCAGACGGCCGCGGGTCGTCGGCCACCGCCGGTCTTCTCGGGCACCGCCCACCGGGAGGCCGCGGGCTGGACGGTGGCCGGGATCACGCGCCTGTTCCTGCGCCCGCCGGATCGGATCACCGCGGCCGACGGCCTGCTGACCAACTTCCACCTGCCGGGGTCCAGCCTGCTCATGCTCGTGGCCGCACTCACGGGGGACGTCTCGTGGCGGGCCGCCTACGCCGAGGCGGTGGACCGACGGTTGCGCTTCTTCAGCTACGGCGACGCCATGCTGATCCTGCCTCCGGAGGACCGGATCCCGTGACCGACCAGCTCGCTCGCCCCTTCGGATTCACCATCGCCGGCCGCGACCCCAAAAGCGCGGCCCGGCTCGGCACCCTGCACACGCCCCATGGCGACGTGCCCACACCGGTCTTCATGCCCGTCGGTACGGCCGGATCGATCAAGGCCATGACCTTCGAGCAGGTGACTGCAAGCGGTGCCCGCATCATCCTGGGCAACACGTATCACCTGCACCTGCGGCCGGGGCACGAGCTCATCGAGGCCCTCGGCGGTCTGCACCGCTTCCAGGGCTGGGGCGGCGCCGTGCTCACCGACAGTGCCGGCTTCCAGGTCTTCTCCCTCACCGACCTCGTCCGCATCGACGAGGACGGCGTGCGCTTCCGGTCGCACCTGGATGGGGCGCCGCTGACCTTCACGCCCGAGCTCAGCATGCAGATCCAGCTGGGGCTGGGGGCGGACATCGTCATGGCCTTCGATCACTGCGCGCCGGCGGACAGCACCCCCCAGGAGATCGCGCGGGCGGTGGACCGGACGGGCCGCTGGCTCCGTCGCTGCGTGCAGGCCTTCGGGCCGGGGGGACGGCGCGTCAAGGACGGCTGGGAACGGGTGCTCTTCGGCATCATGCAGGGGGGCACGCTGGCCGCGGAACGGCGCCGGTCGGCGGAGGACATCGCCCAGCTGGATCTGCCCGGATATGCCATCGGCGGACTGTCGGTGGGCGAGCCCAAGCCCGTGCTGCACGAGATGACCGCCGTGGCGGCTGCGCTGCTGCCGCCGGACCGGCCGCGTTACCTCATGGGCGTGGGCTATCCCGACGACATCCTCGCCGCCGTGCTCGCCGGGGTCGACATGTTCGATTGCGTCCTGCCCACGCGCATGGCGCGCACCGGCTCGGTGCTGACCTGGGATGGTCGCCTGGTGGTCAAGAACCGCGAGTATGCCCGGGACGAACGCCCCATCGATCCGGACTGTCCGTGTCCCACCTGCCGCCGCCACAG
>JAASSM010000379.1 GCA_021767885.1 bacterium
GCGGCCGCGCCGGTGGTCAGCACGCGCACGCGGTACTCGGTGAGCAGTTCCAGCTGCGGTTCCTCGCCGCCGACCTGCACCCGCAGGGGATGGATGGTCACCGCCAGCAGGCGGTAGCCCCGCCAGGTGTGCAGACCGCCCCACCGCCCCCACCGGGCCGGAAACGCCCCGTCCTCGGCCGCCGCGACCTCCGCCACGGCCAGGGTCTCTCCCGTGCTCGTGCGGAGCGGCCCCGCCAAGGCCAGCGGTCCGGGCGGCGTGATGCCGGTGGTCCGGATCGGCTCGACGACGACCCCGCCGACGGCCAGGTGCGCGGGCACCAGCAGCAGCAGGTCGCGGGCCGGCAGGGCCGGACGGTCGGTGGCGTCCAGGGCACGGGTCCCCGCGAGCAGGGGGCGTACGCTGCCGTCGGCCTCGCGGGCCCAGCCGAGATCCCCGGCGGCGAAGCCGCCATGATGGATCACGTCGCCGCCCGCGGCTGCCGCGGGGGCGATGGGAATGACGAGGCTGAGCGAGAGAACGAGGAGCGCGGCAGGGATCGGGACCGAGCGGCGGGTCATGCAGATCCTCCTGGGGAGACGGATGCGCGTCCGCGGAGTCATCCTGACAAGCACGCCCTGAACCGGCTGCGACCGGCCCAGGGCTCCATGACATCTCATGGTACCACAAATATGCTGACCGGTCAATCGAGGACCAGGTCAGGGTTCGTTGAGGGCGGCCGGACCGAGGATCCGGGTCTCTCCCGGGCCGAGCGCCAGGACCAGCGAGCGTTCCACGGCCGGCGCGGTCCGGCCGGCGAGCCGTGCGGCCGTCGCCAGCGCCCGCGGCGGCACCACCACCAGGCGCCGGCTGCGGGTCAGGTTCCGCACCACCACCTGCTCGCCCCGCACCGTCCAGCTGGTGCCGCGCCGCTGGAGGCCGGCCAGTTCCTCGTCCACGAGGTAGAGCGGATCATGGGCCGACACCGACGTCAGCAACGCATCCAGTTCGCTGCGTCCCAGGGCCGGCACGCGCGGATCGAGGTGGGCGAAGTTGATGCGATGGGCCTCCACCACCGCCGGCTCGCCCCGCTGCCAGGCCGCCAGGATGTCCCCGCGCGCTCCCGCGGTGATGGCGCGGGGATCGTGCTGCTGCACGGGCTCGAAGATGCAGTTGCGGTCGAGGTAGACACGGTCGCGGTGGACCCAGCGCATCCAGCTGCGATGCAGCACCTTGCGCACGCGCCCGGACAGGCCGCGCCAGGAGGCCTTGCGCTGCTGGCGCTGTCCCTGGATCACGCGCAGATCGCGGCTCAACCAGAGCGACTCGTGGGGGTCGTCCCAGACGTAGTCCGGACCGATCACCGCGCGTGCCGGACGGCCGAACAGCGCCTGGAAATCCCCGAGGCTGGCATCCAGCTCCGCGGCCAGCACGTCCAGCTCTCGCCACGGCCCGAGCTCCCAAGCCCGCTCACTGCCCGGGAACGGCAGGATCTGGGCCCGCGCCGCGGCCACCACCGCCGGGGCGGTGGTCTGCTCCGCACGGAGGCGTGGGTCGTAGTGGAACCGGCCGTGGAGCTCCGGATGCCAGAGTCCGGCGCGCTGGCCTGCACGGACCGCCGTCCAGAGGCCTGGTCGCTCGTAACGGGGCGGGGTGTCCGGAAGCGCCTGTCGCCGCCAGCGCAGGGTGTCGCCACCGGAGGTGTCGGCGGTCAGCGAGGCCATGATGTAGTTGGGCTGCATGATGGCGGTGAGGCCATCGCGTCCCCGGTGGCCGGACAGCACGCCGCAGAGCGCCGCCACCGCGGTGCTGTCCTCCAGGGTGGAGAGCCAGTAGATCTCCGGCAACCGTCCCGGGGCCAGGGCGCCGCGGTCCAGGGCGACCAGGGCGGTCGAGTCGGGCACGAACCCGCAGAGCCCCCAGTCGTCGCTCTCGATGCAGACCGCGCGCACCCGCTGCCAGTCGGTGCCGGCGGGGCTGCGCCCCCAGACCATGCCCACCGCCAGCAGCAGCAGGGCCAGGCAGGGGCCGAGCAGCGTCTCGCCGTGGCGGCGCCAGGCAGGCCTGGGCGTCATGTCGCGACCTCCGGCTGCCACCGCGCCCACCAGGCGCGGCCACAGGCGATGCCATCGCGGGCGATGCCGTCGCGCAGGCGAGCCACCTCGCCTCCGCGGTCCGGCAGGCCCGAATCCAGCCAGGCGACCACGCGCCCGGCGTCCAGCGGCCAGCCATTGTCCAGCTCGCCGTCCTGCCAGGATCCGCCCCACCGCCAGCGGCGACGGCGGCGGCGGAACTCCTGCAGCGAGCGGAGCGGCCCCCGGCCCGCGGGATCGAGGCGGGCCAGGAGAGCCTGCAGATCAGCATAGTGGCGCGAGGGATCCGAGGCCAGGGCGGGCTGATCCTCGAGGATCCAGAGGGCGCCCCCGGGGGCCACGAGCTCGGCCCAGACCCGCGGCCCGTCGCCGCCGACCCGGGTCCAGAGATGCCGCAGGAGGTTGGCCGCCACCACCACGGCGAAGCGTCCACGCAGCGGTGGCCTCAGGGCGTCGCCGCGCACGTGCGGCCGCACGCCGAGGGCGGGGCCGGCTCGATCGAGGGTCCACGGCTCCGCTCCCGCGCGGCGGATCAGGTCGGTCAGGCGGCCGTCGCCGCAGCCGAGCTCGAGCACGCCGCCGGTCCCCGCCCGGGCGAGGTCGTCAGGAAACGTCGCGGGAAGTGGGGAGAACGGCATCCCGATCCGATCCCTCCGACCGCGCCGCGCCCGGTTTGGCCGGTGGCGCAGGCACGATCTCGATGTCGCCGCCGGCCACCTTGCGGACCGTGGGCCGTCGCGCACCCTGCAGATCGATGACCTCGGCCACGCGGCGGTCCAGATCCGAACGCTCCACCAGCCCATCGTCGAAGCCCAGGGCGTAGGAGAGCTCGGAGAACAGGTCCCATCCGGCGCGGCGGTTGCGCAGGTGCTGGAGGGCGACGAGCTGCGCCGCGCCCATCCACGCCGCCATGGCCGGCAGGCCCAGCCAGGCCTGGTCCAGACCGTCGCTCAGGGCGAAGAGGCCCGACCCCGCCGTGATCAGCAGCAGCGTGACCACCGCCCGCGCCGGGCTGAAGCCCAGCCGCACGAGGCGGTGATGGAGGTGGTTGTCGTCGGCCATGAAGAGGGAGGTGCGGCGGCGGCAGCGGCGCAGGATGGTGGTGGCGGTGTCCCAGATGGGCACCAGCATGGGCGCCAGCAGCACCGGCAGGGGCACCGCGGCGCTGCGGCTGAGGTTGAGCATGAGCGTGCCCAGGACCAGGCCCATCCACATGCTGCCGGAATCGCCGAGGAAGATCTTGCGGCTCGACACGTTCCAGTAGAGGAAGGCCATGGTCGAGCCCGCCAGCGCGGTGGCCAGCAGCGCGGAGGTGCTCTCCCCGGCGGCCACCGCCAGGACGGCCAGGAACAGCGCGGCCAGGACGCTGATCCCGCTGGCCAGGCCGTCGAGCCCATCGATGAGGTTCATGGAGTTGATGAAGCCCAGATACCAGAAGAGCGTGAACGGCCAGGACCAGCCGCCCAGCCCCACGGTGCCCACCAGCGGCAGGGTGATGGTCTCGAAGCGCTGGCCGAGGAGC
>JAASSM010000380.1 GCA_021767885.1 bacterium
AGCGGCCGCGGGCCAGCACGCCCATCGGGATGCAGGACGCACGGAGCCCCGGCCAGCTGGCCGGGGCTCGCGTCGTGAGGTGCCGGGGCCGTGTCCGCGGACCCGGGCGGAGCGCCGCTATTCGCCGGCGGTCTCGTCCACGAAGGTGCGGCCTCGCAGCTCGCGGTCGATCATGAACAGGCCGTGGCCGTTCTCGCCCACCAGACGCATCTGGGTGACGATGGCGTCCACCGACGCCTCCTCCTCCACCTGCTCGGCCACGAACCACTGCAGCATGTTGTTGGTGGCGTGATCCTTCTCCTCGACGGCGAGGGAGACGAGGTCGTTGATGCGCCCGGAGATCATGCGCTCGTGGTCGTACGCGGCCTCGAAGGCGGCCAGGGGCGAGTCCCAGTCCCGGGGCGGCTGCGGCAGGGTCTGCAGCTCCACGCGGCCCCCGCGCTCGATGATGTAGCGGTAGAACTTCAGCGCGTGGGTCTGCTCCTCCTGGAACTGGACGTTCATCCAGTTGGCCATGCCCTCGAGGCCCTTGTCCTCGAAGTAGGCGGCCATGGCGAGGTAGATGTACGCCGACTCGAACTCGGCCTGCAGCTGGTCGTTGAGCGCCTTGTGCATGCGATCGGTGAGCACGGGTTGCCTCCTTGGTAGGGACCGGCCCGGAGCCGGTCCGGCCGTGGCGGTTGGAACGAGAAACGGGGAAGCGGCGGCTGGTGGCACGACGGCCACCGGCCCCGCAGGGTTCATTCGGCCTCGGCAGCCGGGCCCAGCACGTCCTCCAGGCCCCGGAGCATGTCGCGGTGCTTCTCCTCGTCGCGGCGCAGGAAGTCCATCAGGTACTCCTGCAGCGTGAGTTCCGAGCCGGCGAGGGCGGCCAGGCTGCTCTCGGCGAGCCGCACGGTCTCCTCCTCCATGGCCAGGTGCGAGGCGAGCTTCTCGCGGATCAGTTCCACGTCCCCGGGCTCCAGCGAGACCACGCGCGACTCGAGGCTGTCGATGAGCAGCTGCTGCACGCGGTGGTGCATCTGGCTGTCGCGCTGGATGATCTCCATGATCACGCTGACCACCGGGTTGCTCGTGGTCTCGAGCACGCCGCCGATCAACCCGATCTGCGCCGTCTCGATCTTCTGCCACTCGCGCAGGTTCTCCACGAGCCGCTGCTGCATTTCCCTGGTCGACATCAGCGTCCTTTCTCCGCGCCCGGAGGCGCTGTCGTGTTGCCAGCCGACAAGGTAGGTCCAGTCGGCCAGGCGGCAAATGGCCTCTGCGGGGGATGATCGCCCGTTGTCACCGCGTTTGCGACGTTTTTTCCTCTCGCTATCATATGGACGCCGGCCGGGCCCGCCCCCCGCCATCGGGGCGGGCCTCCCGTATGCCCGGCCCCGACTCCCTCGACCCATCGATCCCGGCGCGTGACGCGCGGACCGGAAGGAACTCATCCATGCCCAGGACCACCCTCGCCGATTTCAAGGTCGAGCACCTGCAGATCCTCGACGAGCACGGCAAGCTCGATCGCAAGCTCGAGCCCGACCTCTCCGAGGACCAGCTGCTGCGGTTCTACCGTGGCATGGTCCGCGCCCGCGAACTCGACCAGCGCATGCTCAACCTCCAGCGGCAGGGCCGCATCGGCACCTTCGGCCCCTGCACCGGCCAGGAGGCCCCGAGCACGGCCGCCGCGCTGGCCATGCAGGAGGACGACTGGTTCGTGGGCGCGTTCCGCGAGCTGGGCGGCCGCCTGATGCGCGGCGAGCCCATGACCGGCACGCTCTTCTACTACAACGGCTGGGAGGAGGGCAACGTGCAGCCGCCCGAGGTGGGCCGCCGCATGCTGCCCATCGCCGTGGTGGTGGCCAGCCAGCTGCTGCACGCCGCGGGGATCGGCTACGCCTGCAAGATGCGGGGAGAGGGCGAGGCCGTGGTCACCTTCATGGGCGACGGCGCCACCAGCGAGGGCGACTTCCACGAGGCCCTGAACTTCGCCAGCGTCTGGAAGGCGCCGGTGGTGTTCATCAGCCAGAACAACCAGTGGGCCATCTCCGTGCCGCGGGAGAAGCAGACGGCCTCGCGAACCCTCGCCCAGAAGGGCCTGGCCTACGACATGCCCTGCCTGCAGGTGGACGGCAACGATCCCCTGGCCTGCTACACGGCGGTCAAGGAGGCGCTCGACCGCGCCCGCGCCGGCGAGGGCCCCTCCTTCATCGAGGCGGTGACCTACCGCCTGATGATGCACACCACCGCCGACGACCCGCGCAAGTACCGCGGCGAGGAGGAGGAGCAGCAGTGGTGGCAGAAGGAGCCGCTGCTGCGCTTCCGCAAGTACCTCGACGGCAAGAAGATCTGGGACGACGGCAAGGAGGAGCAGCTCCGCGCCGAGGTCAAGGCCGAGGTGGACGCCGCGGTCAAGGAGTTCGAGCAGACCAGGCCCTGGCCGCTGGATCGGCCCTTCGAGCACGTCTTCGCCGAGCCGCACCCCAGCATCACGCGCCAGCACCGGGAGTACCTGGCCAACATCGAGGAGGAGGCCGATGCCTAAGCTGACCATGGTGCAGGCCATCAACCTGGCGCTGAAGCAGGAGATGGAGCGCGACCCGAGCGTGGTGGTCCTGGGCGAGGACGTGGGCACCGACGGCGGCGTCTTCCGCGTCACCGACGGCCTGATCGACCAGTTCGGCGAGGAGCGCGTCATGGACACGCCCCTGGCCGAGTCCGGCATCCTGGGCACCGCCATCGGCATGGCCATCGCCGGCCTCAAGCCGGTGGGCGAGATGCAGTTCTCGGGCTTCAGCTACCTCATGTTCGGCCAGTGGGAGGGCAACGCCACCCGCATGCGCAGCCGCACCCAGGGCCAGCACACCTGCCCCCTGGTGATCCGCATGCCCTACGGTGGCGGCGTGCGCGCGCTCGAGCATCACAGCGAGAGCCGCGAGGCCACCTACGCGCACATCCCCGGCGGCAAGGTGGTGATCCCCAGCGGCCCGCGGAACGCCCGGGCGCTGATGCTCGCGGCCATCCGCGACCCCGATCCGGTGGTCTTCATGGAGCCCAAGCACAGCTACCGCAGCTTCCGCGAGGAGGTGCCCGAGGAGGAGGAGGTCCGGCCCCTCGGCCAGGCCGAGGTGGTCCGCGAGGGCGAGGACCTCACGGTGGTCGCCTGGGGCGCCATGATGCGGCCCACGCTCAAGGCGGTGGACGAGGTGGCGGCCGGCGGCGCCAGCATCGAGCTCATCGACCTGTTGACCATCAGCCCCCTGGACAGCGACACCATCTGCGAGTCGGTGAAGAAGACCGGCCGCTGCGTGGTGGTGCAGGAGGCGCCACGGAGCTTCAGCGTGGCCAGCGAGATCATCGCCCGCATCAACGACGACGCGCTGCTGTACCTCGAGGCCCCGGTCAAGCGCCTGACCGGTTACGACGTGGTCACGCCCTACTTCGGGCGCGAGAAGAGCTACATTCCGCCCGCGGCCCGCATCATCAAGGGCCTGCGCGAGACCCTCGAGTTCTAGGAGGCCACCGTGTTCCAGTTCAAGCTGCCCGACCTGGGCGAGGGCATCGCCGAGGGCGAGGTCCTCAAGTGGCACGTCGAGCCCGGCCAGC
>JAASSM010000381.1 GCA_021767885.1 bacterium
GAGGAGGTCGTCGTAGTCGTCGTTGTTGGTGGGGTAGAGTCCGGAGAAGACCATGGGCTTGGCCACGGTGTAGCCGGAGCAGGCCACCTCGCACTGGCGATCGCGCAGGGTGATGGTGTCGCCCACACGCACGTTGCGCACGTCCTTGGCGCCGGTGGCGATGTAGCCCACCTCGCCGGCGGTGAGGCGCTTCTGGGGCACCCGCTGCAGCCGGAACCAGCCCAGTTCCTGGACCTCGTAGCTGTCGCCACCCTTGCAGAGCTTGACCCAGTCGCGATGGCCGATCTCGCCGTCGAACATGCGCACGTAGGCCACCGCGCCCACGTAGGAGTCGAAGACCGAGTCGAAGATCAGCGCCTTGGGCGGGGCCGCGGGGTCGCCCTTGGGCGCGGGGACGCGGTCGCAGACGATCTCCAGCAGCTCGTCCACGCCCTGGCCGGTCTTGCCGGAGACGTGGACGATCTCGTCGGGATCGCAGCCGATCAGATCGATGAACTGCTCGGCCACGAAGTCGGGACGGGCCGCCGGCAGGTCGATCTTGTTGATCACCGGGATGATCTCCAGGTCGTGCTCGAGGGCGAGGTAGAGGTTGTTGATGGTCTGGGCCTGCACGCCCTGCACCGCATCGACCACCAGCAGTGCCCCCTCGCAGGCGGCCAGGCTGCGCGAGACCTCGTAGTGGAAGTCCACGTGGCCGGGCGTGTCGATGAGGTTGAGCGTGAACTCCTCGCCGCCCGGTCTCCTGTAGACCATGCGGATGGGGTGGCTCTTGATGGTGATGCCGCGCTCCTGCTCCAGGTCCATGGAGTCGAGGGTCTGCTCGCGCAGGTCGCGGCCGCTGAGCGTGCCGGTCCGCTCGAGCAGGCGGTCGGCCAGCGTGCTCTTGCCGTGGTCGATGTGCGCGATGATGCAGAAGTTGCGCGTGCGCTGCATGCCTAGAACCTGCCGCCCCACTGCCAGAGGACCATCTGCGGCGCGTCCGCGCCCACGGGCGGCGGTGGCGCCGAGTCGAAGTACTGATCGAACCGATCGGGGACCGGCAGCGGCTCGGTGTCGAAGCCGTAGAGGCCGGCGCCCACGTAGGAGTCCAGCGCCACCAGGAGGAGGATGCCGCCGGACCACCACGCGTAGTCGCGCATCAGCTCCCAGCTCTCCTCGGCGCGGAAGTTGTAGAGGTCGCGCGTCTCGCCGGGCTGGAGGCTCACCTCGTAGCGCCGGTAGCGCACCGCCTGCCGGTCGTGACGCAGCAGGTTGCTCCAGAAGTACCACTGGGCCCCGAAGGCGAGCATGGCCCGCCAGCCGTTGCCCGCGTAGAGCTGTCCCCAGCCCGGGAACACCGGCGACATGAGCACCGCCGCGGTGCCGTCGATGCCGGTGTCGAAGAAGTCGCGCACCGGCGGCAGCAGCGTGTCGGCGGGGACCGTCGCCAGGGTGTCCGCGCCGGCCGCGGCCAGGGTGTCCGCGCCGGCGATGGCCAGGGCATCGGCGCCGACGGCATCCAGGGTGTCGGCCGCGGCCGCCGCCAGGGTGTCCGCGCCGCCGGTGGCGAGCGAGTCGGCCCGCGCCGCGCTGGCCGGCGCCGCCGCGTCCTGGCCGCGCGCGGCCGCCGCCATGGGCAGCAGCAGCGCGAGCAGCACGGCTCGCCTCGCCTGCACGGGTCCTCGGGACATCGCTCCTCCGGTCGGCCGGGTTCGGTCCGGGCGGGCGGCACGGCCGCCCGGTCGCCTGCCCTGAGACCCCGCGCGGGGCTCCAGGTTCCAGACCGGCCACCGGGCAGAAAATGGCGGGAACGTGTGGGAATCGAACCCACCTCGGACGGTATGACGCGCCCGACAGAGGGATTTGAAGTCCCCGGGGCCCACCAGGACCCATTCGCTCCCGCGCTGATCCGGCAATGTCGGGGCCGGCCCGCCTGGCGAACCGGCCCTTCAAGACTAACGCGCCGCGGCGGTTTCCACCAGTGGCGAATTACTCCACCGTCACGGCCTTGGCCAGGTTCCGCGGCTGGTCCACGTCCTCGCCGCGCAGCACGGCGATGTGGTAGGCCAGCAGCTGCAGCGGGATCACCGACAGCAGCGGCGTCAGCAGGCCGCGGCAGCGCGGGATGGTGAGCACGTGGTCGCTCAGGGCGGTGATCTCCTCGTCGCCCTCGGTGACCACGCTGATGATCTTGCCCTTGCGCGCGCGCACCTCCTGCACGTTGCCGCGGATCTTCTCGTAGCTGCTGTCGCGCGTGGAGATCACCACCACCGGCATGTCCGGATCGATGAGGGCGATGGGCCCGTGCTTCATCTCCGCCGCGGGGTAGCCCTCGGCGTGGATGTAGCTGATCTCCTTGAGCTTGAGCGCACCCTCGAGCGCGATGGGGAAGTTCACGCCGCGGCCGAGGTACAGGCAGTTGGCGTGGTCCTTGTAGACCTCGGCGATCTCGCGGATGGTCTCGGACTGGTCCAGCACCTGGCGGATCTTGTCGGGCACCTTCTGCAGCTCCTCCAGCAGCTCCATGCCGAACTCGGCGTTCAGGTGGTTCCGACGACCGAGCAGGATGGTCAGCAGGATGAGCACGGTGACCTGGCCGGTGAAGGCCTTGGTGCTGGCCACGCCGATCTCCGGGCCGGCGTGGATGTACACGCCGCAGTCGGTCTCCCGGGCGATGGTCGAGCCCACCACGTTGGTGATGCCGATCACCTTGGCCCCGCGGCGGCGCGCCTCGCGCATGGCCTCGAGGGTGTCGATGGTCTCGCCGGACTGGCTGATGGCGATGCACAGCGTGCCCGGATCGATGATGGGCGAGCGGTAACGGAACTCGCTGGCGTACTCCACCTCCACCGGGATGCGGGCGTACTCCTCGATGAGGTACTCGCCCACCAGGCCGGCGTGGTAGCTGGTGCCGCAGGCCAGGATCACGATGCGCCGGATGTTGCGCAGCTCCCAGTCGGTGAGCTGCAGGCCGCCCAGCCGCACGTCTCCCTTCTCGGGCAGGATCCGGCCACGGAAGGCGTCGCGCACGGTCTCCGGCTGCTCGAAGATCTCCTTGAGCATGAAGTGCGGATAGCCGCTCTTCTGGATCTGGTCCAGGTCCCAGGTGATCTCCTGGATCTCCTTGTCCACGTTCTGGTTGTCCAGGTCCACGGTCTGCACGCCGTCCGGGGTGAGCACGGCCATGTCCCAGTCGTCCAGGTAGATCACCTGCTTGGTGTGGCCGAGGATGGCGGCCACGTCGCTGGCCAGGACGTTGAAGCCCTCGCCCACGCCCACCACCAGGGGGCTGCCGCGGCGGGCGCCCACGATCTTGCCCGGCTCGTCGGCGTGCATCACGGCGATGCCGTAGGTGCCCTCCACGAGCTTGAGGGCGCGGCGGACGGCCTCCTCCAGGTTGCCGTCGTACTGATCGTCGATGAGGTGGGCGAGCACCTCGGTGTCGGTCTCCGAGAGGAACTCGTGCCCGTCCTCCATCAGCCGCTGCTTGAGCACCTGGAAGTTCTCGATGATCCCGTTGTGCACCAGGATCACGCGGCCGTGCTGGTGGGGATGGGCGTTGACCTCGTTGGGCTCGCCGTGGGTGGCCCAGCGCGTGTGGGCGATGCC
>JAASSM010000382.1 GCA_021767885.1 bacterium
TCAGGCCGCGTTGCGGGCCGCGTTGATGATCCCGAACATGGTGCGCACCACCAGCTTCTCCAGGTCCTCCGCGCTCCAGGGGCGGTCCTCGTCGTCGCGTGCGAGCTCCTGCAGCGCGAACTGCTGGATGGTGGTCAGCGGCAGGACGATGGCCTCGCGCATGGCGATGGAGCGCCGCAGGTCGGGGTCGTCCCGCAGCAGGTCCTCGTGGCCGCTGACCGCCCCGATGGCCGCGACGGTGTCCTCGTACTCCCGGTGCAGCATGGTCCAGAACTCGCCGAACCGCGGATCGCGGGCCAGATGGCGGGTGAGCGCGAAGTCCGCCTTCGCCAGGGACTGCATGCTGTTGCCGAGCAGGGTCCGGAAGAACAGGGAGCGCCGGTACAGCGCCCGGAGGTCCTCCGCCCGGCCCGCGTCCTGGAGGGTCTTCAGCGCCGTGCCCAGACCGTAGAAGCCGGGCACGTTCTGCTTCATCTGCGCCCAGGAGCCCACGAAGGGGATGGCCCGCAGGTCCGCCAGGGTCAGCTCGCCCGGGCGCCGGCGCGTCGGCCGCGACGCGATGTTGGTCTGCCCGAAGAACCGCAGGGGCGTGACCGTGGCGAGGTAGTCGAGGAACCGCGGATGGTCCTTCAGCTCGCCGTACTTGCGGTGGGCGTGGCGGGCGAGGTCCGCCAGGAGGGCGCGTTGGTCCTGGTCGAGTTCCTGGCCCGGGTGGCCGAAGACGGCGTTCTCCAGGCCCGCCGTCAGCAGCTGCTCGAGGTTGAAGCGGCACGGGTCCGGCTGGCCGAAGCGGGAGCTGATGGTCTGTCCCTGGATGGTCAGCTGGATGCGGTGGTTGTGGACCTGCCGGCCGAGAGCGGCGTAGAAGGCGTGGGTGTTGCCGCCGCCGCGCGAGGGCGGCCCGCCGCGGCCGTCGAAGAACACCACCTTGACGCCATGCCGGTCGGCCGTGCGGCTGATCTGCTCCTTGGCCGCGAGGATCGACCAGTTCGCCTGCAGGTAGCCGCCGTCCTTGGTGCCGTCGGAGAAGCCCAGCATCACCGTCTGGGTCAGGCCGCGGCCGGCCAGGTGCTCGCGGTAGGCGGGGACGCGGAAGAGCGCGTCCATGGTCGCGGCGGCACCGGCGAGGTCGTCGACGCTCTCGAACAGGGGCACCACGTCCAGCGGCACGCGCGCATCCGCGCCCCACGCCAGGCACGCGGCCCGGTGCAGGAGCAGGACGTCGGCCGCGTCGCGGCAGTTGCTGATGACGTACCGGTGGCAGCCCCGCTCGCCGTTCTCCGCCTGGATGTCCCGGATCGCCGCCAGCGTCTGCAGGAGATCCCGCACCTCGTCTCCGGAAAGGTCCACGGCGTCGGGCAGGCGGTCGATGGCGAGGATGCCCCGGAGCCGCGCGTCCAGGTCGCCGGCCCCGGGGTCGGACGCAGCGCCGTCAGCGGGCGAGGCCCCATCCACCGCCCGGACCAGCTGGGACCAGGCGCGGCGATGGACCCGGCTGTCCTGGCGCACGTCCAGGCTGGCCATGAAGAACCCGAAGATGCGCACCTTGAGGATGAGCTGGTCCAGCTTGTCCAGGAAGAGGCCGTCGTGGTCGGAGAGCAGCTGGTCGCGCGCCGCGCGCAGGTCGGCCAGCAGCTCGTCCGGCCCGCCGTAGCGCGGCTCGCCCTGCCCCCGCAGCGTCCTGGCCACCGTCTCCTCGGCCGCGACGATCCGCTCCTCCACGCCGCGGAAGGTGAGGCTGGTGCGCAGCCGGCGCAGGTCGGCCGCGTGGCACCGCAACGCCGTCTGCCGGAGCTCGCGGGCCACGTCGCGGGTCACCTGCGGGGTGACGTGGGGGTTGCCGTCCCGGTCGCCACCGGGCCAGAAGCCCACCTCGAGCAGCTCGGGGTTCGGCCAGTCCGCCACCGGGATGCCCGTCCGCGCGCAGACGTTGCCGACGATGCCGGCGATGGTCTCGTAGAAGACGTTCTCCAGGTACCAGGTCAGGCCCACCGCCTCCTCGTACGGCGACGGCCGGCGCTTCTTGAAGAAGGGCGTCTTGCCGAGCTGGTTGAGGAGTTCCTGGACGGCGGCGAGGTCGTTGGCGCGGATCGCCGCGATGAGCCGGTCCTGGATGCCGAGCACCTGGGACGGATAGAACTGGGTGGGATGGGCGGTGAGCACCACGCGGACGCCGAAGTCGCGCAGCTTCGCCTCCAGCTCCGCCAGCCGGCCGGTGTCCTCGGCCAGGTCGACCACGTGATCGATGGACCCGCGGCCGCCACGCTCGTGCAGCACGGGGAACGCCGCATCCTCCACCGCATCGAACAGCAGGACCTGGCGCTCCACGAACTGGGTGAACCGGAACAGCAACCCGAGCGTGTCGGCCGGACTGGACCGGGGGAAGTAATCGGCGAGGAACTGCCGGATGATCTGGCCGGGGTCCCGCCCCGCCGCATACCCCTTGCGGCAGGCCTCCGCGAGCAGCGGCAGGTGGATCCCCACGTGGTAGGTCTGCTCGAACGGCAGGTCGAGGAACAGGCCGTCGTAGGTCTTGAACTTCAGCTCGACGTGCCTGGCGAACAGCGGGCTCATCGCACCCCTCGCTGGTCGGATCGCGTGCTGGCGGACGGGCTCTTCGGTATCATGCCCGGGATTCCAATATAGCGGCATTCGTCGTCGTGCGGCCCGGCGGCCACCGCCGCCCGCAGGTCCGCCGGGGCGGCCGGACACACCGGCCGTGGCGGTCCGCGAGCCGAGAACCCCAGCGAGGAGTCGCCCCATGCGCCGTCGCACGAGAGGATCCGCCCTGCTGCTCGCCCTGCTGCTCGCCCTGTCGACCGCCCTGACCGGGTGCGGCTCCGACACCCCGGCGGACCGCGACGCGGGCGCCTTCCACCTGGACGACGGCCGCCGCCTCCTGGGCAACCCGGACGTCCAGGCCATCTCCTACTCCGGCCACCGGCTGGTCCCCCGCAGCGTCGAGAACACGCCCAGCGTGGAGGAGACCAGGGAGGACCTGCGCATCATGGCGGCCATGGACATCAGGCTGCTGCGGACCTACAACACCACCATCTTCCCGCACAGCGAGCGCATCCTGCAGGCCATCCGCGAGCTGAAGCAGGAGGACCCGGACTTCGAGATGTTCGTCATGCTCGGCGCGTGGATCCAGTGCGTGAACCCCTTCTCGGAGGAGGCCGACCACACGCTGGAGGACGCCGCGTTCAACCGGCGGGAGATCGAGGCCGCCATCCGGCTGGCGCGCGAGTACCCGGACATCGTCAAGATCATCGCCGTGGGCAACGAGGCCATGGTCACCTGGCAGGGGCACTTCGTGCCCGCGGGCACCATCCTGCGCTGGGTCACGCATCTGCAGGAGGCCCGCGACCGTGGCGACCTCCCCGCCAGCACCCTGATCACCACCTCCGACAACTGGGCCGCCCTCGGTGGCGAGGCGAGCTATCGCAACGACGACCTGGCCGAGCTTTTGGCCCGGATCGACTTCCTCTCCCTGCACACCTACGCCTTCCACGACACCTACTACAACCCCGCCCTGCAGTGGGCGCCGCCGGCCGGAGAGACCGACCTGCCCCTCACCGAGCGGA
>JAASSM010000383.1 GCA_021767885.1 bacterium
GAACTCGCTCGCCCGAGCCGTCTGTTCGTGGAGGCCGGGATCCGCGACGGCCGGGCCGTGGACATCCACGTGGGCGGCCACTGCGTCCTCGTCGGCCGCGGCACCATCCAGCTTCCCTGACCGACTGCAACCCGGGGCGGCCGCGGGCCGTCGCCGCTTCACGGAGGACCTTCGATGACCCGACCCGCCGGACTGGCCCCCGAGATGACCGCCATGGTGGTCGAGACCCTCAGGCAGGTGGTGCAGCGCGAGCTGCCGGACGCCCGCATCCTGGAGATGGACGAGCAGGACGTCTTTCCCGTCGACCTGATCCGCCGGCTGCTCTCGCCCGATGTCGGCCTGCATCTGATCTTCCTGCCCGAGTCGGCGGGCGGACTCGGCGGCGGGGCCCGCGACATCTGCCTGGTGAGCGAGGAGATGGCGCGCACCGATCTCGGCGTCGCCACCGCCTTCCTGGCCATCTGCCTGGGCACCGATCCCATCCTGGTCGGCGGTACCGAGGAGCAGAAGGCCCACTGGCTGCCGCGGATCGCGGCCGGGTTGATCGTCGCCTACGGCGTGACCGAGCCCGAGGCCGGCAGCAACGTCGCGGCGCTGAAGACCACGGCCGACCCCATCACCGACGCCGGGGGCGACGTCACCGGCTACCGTCTCAATGGCGCCAAGCAGTGGATCACCAACGGTGGCGTGGCCGACCTCTACACCATCCTCGCCAAGACCCCGGGGGGACCGAGCTTCTTCATCGTGGAGAAGGGTGCGGCCGGTCTGAGCGCCGGCAAGAAGGAGGAGAAGCACGGCATCCGCGCCTCGAACACCGCCTCGGTGATCCTCGAGGACGTGGAGGTGCCGGTGGCCAACCTGGTCGGCGGCGTGGAGGGGGAGGGCCTCAAGCAGGCCAACGCCGTCTTCGGGTATACCCGCCTGATGGTGGGCGCATTCGGTCTCGGTGGTGGCCAGGGGGCGCTGGACCGTGCGCTGCGTTATGCCCGGGAGCGGATCCAGTTCGGCGTCCCGCTGGTGGAGAAGGAGGGCTTCCTGCTCAAGCTCATCGCTCCGCACTGGGTGGATCTGGCGGCCGGACGCGCTTACGTGGAGGAGACCGCGCTGCGCATCGACCAGGGCGAGACCAACCTGCAGGTGGAGGGCTCCATCGCCAAGCTCTGGTGCACCGAGGCTGGCAACCGGGCGGCGGACGCTGCCATCCAGGCGCTCGGCGGCTACGGCTACAGCCGGGAGTACATGGTGGAGAAGATGCGCCGTGACGTGCGCATCACCTCCATCTACGAGGGCACCAGCGAGATCCAGCAGAACATCATCGGGGTCTTCCGCTGGAAGAAGACGGTGTCCAGCAAGGGCGCGTTCTACGAGGAGCTGGCGTCCGCCTGCGAGGCCGCGCACGACGGGCAGGACCGTTGCGGCGCCGCGGTGGCGGCCGCCGCCCTGCGCGGCGTGGCCGACGTCGTGCTCACCGCGCACCGGAGCAAGGTGATCCGCCACCAGTTCGCTCAGTTCGTCCTGGCCGACGTCATGTGCCGCGCCGAGGTGGCCGGGGCGTTCAGCCGCAAGGCTGCCGGACTGGTCGCCACCGACCACGCGGATGCCGGGCTGTTCGCCGCCGCGGCCCGGGTCTTCGCCCGGCAAGCGGCCCAGGCGGTGCTCGATGCCGCGCACCACGTGGTCGGCGGGTTCGCGCCTGCCGGTGACGAGGAGGCCGCGCGGGCTGGTCGCGAGCTCGCCGAGCGCATCGCCGGCCGGCTGCCAGCCGCGGCCCTCACCGGCCTGTGGGCGGACCTCGCCGAGGTGGGCGACCAGCTCAAGCAGCGCGACTAGCCATGGCCCGCGACGCGGTCCGGCTGCCGGAGGGTCTGGGCGAGGAGGATGATCGCTTCCTCGCCCGCCTCGCCGGGCGTCTCCACGCGCGCGGGCTGGCCGCGCCCG
This sequence comes from bacterium, assembly GCA_021767885.1. Next base: position 1,939 of record JAASSM010000383.1, read on the forward strand.
CGACCCTCACGCTGGAGTGCCTGAGGCCAGTGGCGTTCCTGGGGGGACAGGCCATGCGGCTGCTCCAGCCGTTCGTGGATCTGGTCTGCGCGGGTGACGACTGGAACCGGCTCGCGCAGCTGCTGGAGATCCGCGGGACCGTGGAACGCCTCCTCTCCCACCTGGAGGCCCTGCCCGCGGCGCAGCCCCGGCCGGTGGCGGAATCCACGCTGCCGGACGCGGCCTCCGTGGTGATCGATTGCGGCTCGACCACCACCAAGGCGGTCCTCGTGGCGCGGCGGGAGGGTCGCTGGCGCCTGGCCGGACGGGCCGAGTCGCCCACCACGGTGGAGGCGCCGGTGGCCGACGTCATGGTGGGCGTGTGGTCGGCGCTACGCCAGCTCCAGACGCAGACCGGGCACCCGCTGCTGCAGGACGGGCCCGCGCTGCTCGCGGCCACCGGCCCGGCGCGGGGCGTCGGGACGCTCCTGGCCACCAGCAGCGCGGGCGGCGGTCTGCAGATGGTGGTCATCGGCCTGGTCCGCGCCATGACCGCCGCCAGCGCCGAGCGGGCGGCGCTCGGGGCCGGAGCCATCGTCGGGGACGTTCTGGCCTGGGATGACGCCGAGGACCAGACCCGCCGCCTGGAGCGCCTCCGGCGCCGGCGGCCCGACATGGTGCTGCTGGCCGGCGGCACCGACGGGGGGGCCCGCGAGCAGGTCGTGGCGCTGGCCGAGCAGCTGGCGGCCGCCGAGCTGCGGCCGCGCTGGGACGATGGCAAGCTGCCGGTGGTCTACGCCGGCAACCGCGACTGCGCCGAGGCCGTGGTGCAGGCCCTCGCGCCGGTGGCCGAGGTGCTGGTCACGGAGAACCTGCGGCCGGATCTCGAGACCGAGAACCTCCGGCCGGTTCGGCAGGGCCTGCACGAGGTCTTCCTGCGCCACGTCATGGCGCGGGCCCCGGGCTATCCCCGCCTGCAGGAACTCTGCGCCGCCCCCGTGCTGCCCACCCCGGCGGCCTTCGGGCTGGCGCTCGAGGCCCTGGCCGCCACCCATCGGGGCGACGTGGTGGCGGTGGATCTGGGGGGCGCCACCTGCGACGTGTTCAGCGTGCGCGAGGGGGAGGTCTTCCGCTCGGTGTCGGCCAACCTGGGTCTGAGCTTCAGCCTGGGGGCGGTCTGCGATCGGTCGGGCTGGGACTCGGTGGCGCGCTGGCTGCCGCAGGCCGTCACCGAGGACGATCTCCGCGATCGCGTCCGGAACAAGATGCTGCGCCCCACCACCCTGCCCCAGACCCCGGAGGACCTGCTGCTGGAGCAGGCGGCGGCGCGCGAGGCCCTGCGCCTCGCTCTCGCGGACCACGCCCGGGCGCTGCTGCCGCTGCGGGGTGCGCGACGTGATCCCACCGGGGTGGAGGCCCTGGCCACGCCCGCGGCCGCACCGCCGCCAGGGATCGCCTGGCCGGCGGTGCGCCTGCTGCTCGGCTCGGGGGGGCCGCTGGCCCACGCGCCCGACCGACGGCAGGCCGCGGCCATCCTGGTGGATGCTTGCCGACCCCAGGGGCTGACGTCCCTGGCGGTGGATTCGGTCTTCGTGCTGCCGCACCTCGGCGCCCTGCTCGAGGTGGCGCCGCGGGCGGCACAGGACGTGCTGGCCACC
>JAASSM010000384.1 GCA_021767885.1 bacterium
GTCGGTATCTCCTTCTTCACGTTCCAGGCGTTGCGCTACGTCCTCGACGTCCACCGGGGCGTCATCACGCCGGCCAGAAGCCTCGACTTCGCCGTGTACCTGGCGTTCTTCCCCCAGCTCGTGGCCGGGCCCATCGAGCGCGCGCGCAACCTGCTGCCCCAGATCGCGCACCTGGGCCGGCCGCGCGCGGAGCACGTGCGCGAGGGCCTGGTGCTGCTGGTCCTGGGCTACCTGAAGAAGGTGCTCATCGGCGACACCGCCGGCCGCATCGTCGACCAGATCTTCGGCCAGCCGGAGCTGTACCGCTCGCCCGAGCTGCTGGCCGGCCTGGTGCTGTTCTCCATCCAGATCTACGCCGACTTCTCCGGCTACTCGAGCATCGCCCGCGGCCTGGCCAAGCTCCTGGGCCTGCAGCTGATGAAGAACTTCGAGCAGCCCTATCTCTCGGCCAGCATCACCGAGTTCTGGCGCCGCTGGCACATCTCGCTCTCCAGCTGGTTGCGCGACTACCTCTACATCTCCCTGGGCGGCAACCGCCGTGGCCGCGGCCGCACCTACGTCAACCTCATGCTCACCATGCTGCTGGGCGGCCTGTGGCACGGCGCGGCCTGGACCTTCGTGGTCTGGGGCGGCCTGCACGGCCTCTACCTGGCGGTGCACAAGCGCATGCTGGGCGACCGCAAGCCGGCCGACCGGTTCGTGTGGCGCGGCCCGGCGAGCCTGGTCCGGTGGGGGCTGTCGGTGCTGGCCACCAACCTGCTGGTGCTGCTGACCTGGCTGTTCTTCCGGGCGGTGGACTTCGACCAGGCCTGGTACTTCCTGGGCAGCTTCGTGCACTGGGAGTCCAGCGAGCTGGCCGGGCGCTTCCTCTCGCTGACGGTGGCCTTCGTGACGCTGACCCTGCTGCTGGACGCCCTGGAGTACGCCACCGGCAGCCATGTCTGGCCCCTGCGGCTGCGGCCGCCGTTGGCGGCGGGCCTGTGCACGGCCGCGATGATCGTGGTGCTGGTCCTGATGGCCACCACCGAGCCGTTGCCCTTCGTGTACTTCCAGTTCTGAGGAGACGGGCGGAGAACCCATCATGCGACGCGCGCTGGCCACCCTGATCTTCCTGCTGACCCTCGGGGCCGCCCTGCTGGGGCTGGACCTGTGGCTGCAATGGGCGGAGGTGGCCACCCCGCTGGAGAACCGCGCCGACCCGCAGCTCGGGCCGGTCTACCGCCCCGGCGTGGAGTTCAGCCGCTTCAGCGAGGGCTTCTTCCTCGGCGGCGCCAACCGCTGGGGCTTCCTGGGACCCGGCGCGCCGCCACGGCGCCAGGGGGACGAGCTGCGCGTCCTGCTGCTGGGCGATTCCTTCGTCCTCGGCCACACGGTCTTCGCGCGCCACCACTTCCAGACCCGCCTGGCCCGCGAGCTCACCCGTCGTCTCGGCCGGCCGGTGCGCGTGCTCAACTTCGCCCGTGCCGACTACTCCCTCTGGAACATGTACCAGCACTACGTGGACCACGCCTCGCGGTGGGACCACGACCTCGCCCTCTTCTTCACCGCCGACGGCGACCTGCTCTCCGGCTGGCCCGCCGATCCGGCCATGTACCCCTACGCCGAGGCGTCGGGCGACACCCTGCGCATCAACCGCGACTTCCAGGACAGCGGCAAGCGGCGCCTCTATCTGCAGCTCGAGCCCGTGCTCACCCGCCTGGCCATGCCGCGCCTGGGCTTCAACCTGCTCAAGGTGATCGACAGCGGACAGTGGCGCGGCATGCTCCTGGGCAAGTTCGCCTCCCTGGCCGACGGCGCCGGCGCCGAGGCTGCCGCTGGTCCGGACGCGGCCGCCGCGGTCCGTCAGCGTGGCGAGGTCCCGGGTCCGCTGCCGCCGGCGGTCCTGGCCGGACCGGCGCCGCCGCTGCCGGAGACCACCCTGCGGATCCTCGGCCGGCTCGCCGCGCGCCCGCGCTGCGTGGTGGTGTTGCCCTGGCGGATCCGGCCGGCCTATCGCGAGCAGGTGATGGCCTCGGGCGTGCGGACGCTGGACGCCTCGCCGGTGTGGGCCAGGATGCAGGCGGAGGGTGTGGACCCCTGGTGGTGGCCGGTGACCGGCAAGCACGGGCACTGGAACCACGCGGCGCACGCGGCGCTGGGGGACTGGCTGGCAGGGGAGATCCTGGCGCGCGGATGGCTGCCGTGAGCGGCGGCGTCGGGGACGGAGGGGTCGTCCGCCGGTCAGGCCACGGGATCGCCGGGACGCATCCCGCGTGGAGCTACTCCAGCGCGGGCTCCGGCAGCAGGCCCTGCTCGGCGGTCATCTGCAGCTTCATGGTCTCCATCTGGTCCAGTGGCAGCGGGCCGGAGACCGAACCGTCCTCGTAGACGTAGAACTTGGTGCCCTCCTGCAGCTCCCAGGTCTCCTCGGCGAGCAGGCTGTGCAGGGTGACGTCGCCCTCCCAGAGGCAGACGCAGGTGCCCAGGGAATCCTCGAACACGGCGAAGGTGGTGCCCAGGATGCGGGCCTCGGCCTGCTGGCCGCGCACGTGCAGCGGGGCGGTGAGCCCGCCGCCGGCGGTGGTGCCGTAGATCTCGCCGCGCCGGACCACCAGCTGCATGGGCCCGGGGTGCCAGCGCCGTGGCGGGGCGGGCAGCTCGATCTCCGTGCCGGGGATCATGCGGAAGCGGAGCTCGTCGCCCAGCTGCAGCTCGAGCTCGCTCTCCGGGCCGGTCACCAGGACGCGACCGTCCACCATGTCGCCCTGCCCGGGCAGGCCGGTGACGCCGTCGGCGGCCACCACGTCGGTCACCCGCCAGATCATGCTCGGGCCGGTGGCGGTCTGCCAGATGCCGAAAAGGGCCATGGCGATCACCGCGGCCGCGGCCAGCGGCACCCACCAGTTGCCGCCGCGGCGGGCGGTCCGGCCGCGCAGGTCGGGATGCTCGCCACCGTGCTCGCCGCCATGGCCGCCGCCATGCTCGGCCGACGCCTGGACCGGCGCCGCCGCCGCCAGGAACGCCTCGCGCGCCCGCGCCCGGGCCGCGTCCCGACCAGCGGGGCGCGGCAGCGAGCGCAGGGCGTCCAGGGCCTGCTGCTCGTCCGGGGTGTGGTCCATGCGGTCGCGGGGGCTCATCCCTCGGCTCGCTCCTGGTCGAGGATCTCACGGTAGGCCGTTCCCAGCCGGGAGACGGCACGTCGGTAACGCTGGCGCACGGCGTCGGCCTTCAGGCCCAGGACCTCGGCGATCACCGTGTGCTCCAGTCCCTGGTCGTCGTGCAGCAGGATCACCTCGCGGTCGGCCTCGGCCAGGGTGGCCAGGGCGGTGCGGACGGCCTGCTGCTGCTGCCGGCGCGCGAGGTCGGCCTCGGCGTCGGGGTCGGGGTCGGCGATCACCTCGAGGTGGACGCCGGTCAGCTCGGTGCTGCGCTTCGCCTCCTGATGGCGCCGGCTGCGCCAGTGGTCGCGGACGCAGTTGCTGGCCACGGTGTAGACCCACGCGGTGGGGTCGCGGTCGGGATCCAGCCGTTCGATGGCCCGGCCCAGCCGCAGGAACGCCTCGTGGGCCAGGTCCTCGGCCAGGTGCCCATCAC
>JAASSM010000385.1 GCA_021767885.1 bacterium
CGATGCGCTCGACCCCGGGGATCCGGCGCACCGCCTTGAGGATCTTCTGCAGGTCGATCAGGTTGTGCACCTCCACCACCAGCGTGGCCCGCGCCACCCCCGCCTCGCCGCTGAACTCGCCGCTCTGGATGTTGACCTTCAGCTCGCCGATCACCTGGCTGACGTCCGCCAGCAGGCTGGGCCGGTCGCCCGCCTGGATGATGAGCTTGACCAGGAAGACCTGGTCGGGCGCGGCGTCCCATGTGACCTCGATGAGGCGGTCCGCCAGCTGGGGATCCCGCAGGTTGGTGCAGCCCACCCGGTGCACGGTGACGCCCCGGCCGCGGGTGATCACCCCGGTGATCTCGTCGCCGGGGATGGGGTTGCAGCAGCGCGCGAAGCTCACCATGAGGTTGGCCTCGCCCGCCACCCGCACCCCGCCGGCCCGGCGGCGCAGGATGGTGTCGTAGAGGTCGCGTCCCTTGTCGATCACCCGGTCCGGCAGCGAGCGCTCCGGCGGCTCGATGCGCTGGATCACGCGCTGCCACGAGAGCTCGCCCCGCCCCACGGCGGCCAGCAGCTTCTCCGGCTCGCTGTACCCCATGTCGGCGGCGAGGTCGGCCACCTCCTTGTCGAGGTTCAGCCGCAGCTTCCGGCGGTGCAGCTCGCGCTCGAGGATCTCCTTGCCCAGGCGCACGCTCTCCTGCAGCTGCGTGTTCTTGATCCAGCGGCGGATGTGGTGCTTGGCCCGGCCGGTCTTGACGATCTCCAGCCAGCTGGTGGACGGCCGTGCCGCGTTGCTGGTGAGGATCTCCACCGCGTCGCGGTTCTCCAGGGGCGTGCGCAGGCTCACGATGCGGCCGTTGACCTTGGCCCCCACGCAGTGCAGGCCCACCTCGCTGTGCACGGCGAAGGCGAAGTCCAGGGGCGTGGCGCCCACCGGCAGCTGGAACACGTCGCCGGCGGGGCTGAAGACGAAGACCTCGTCCTGGAAGAAGTCGATGCGCAGGGTCTCCATGAAGTCCCGCGGATCGTCCTCGTCCTGCTGCCACTCCTGGATCTGGCGCAGCAGCCGGACCAGGCCGGAGAAATCCGTGTGCTCCGCCGAGTGCTCCTTGTACCGCCAGTGCGCGGCGATGCCCAGCTCGCTGCGCTCGTGCATCTCGAAGGTGCGGATCTGCACCTCGATGTACTTGCCCCCCGGCAGCTCCACCGTCGTGTGCAGCGACTGGTACATGTTGGGCTTGGGCTTGGCGATGTAGTCCTTGATGCGGTCGGTGAGCGGCGGGAACAGGCTGTGGATGATGCCCAGGGCGTGGTAGCAGTCCGCCTTGGTCTCGGTGATCACGCGCAGGGCGAGCAGGTCGAACATGCGCTCGATGCCGATGTCCTGCTCCAGCATCTTGCGGTGGATGGAGTAGAAGTGCTTGGGACGACCGGACACCTCGCAGCGCAGGCCGGCGTCCTGCAGCGCCTTCTCCAGCGGCTGCCGCAGCTCCTCGATCACCTTCTCGCGCTCGCGCCGCGTCTGCTTGATGCCGGACTCGATGGCGAAGTAGCGCTCGGGCTGCAGGATCTTGAACGCCCGGTCCTCCAGCTCCCACTTCACGCGGGCGATGCCGAAGCGATGGGCCAGCGGGGCGTAGACGTCCAGGGTCTCCTGGGCGATGTCCCGCTGCCGCACGCCGCTCATGTGCTCGATGGTGCGCATGTTGTGCAGGCGGTCGGCCAGCTTGATGATCACCGTGCGGGGATCCTGGGCCGTGGAGAGCACCAGCTTGCGGTAGGTCTCCGCCTTGCGGGCCTCGGGATTGGCCACGCGCAGGCTGGTGATCTTGGTGACGCCGTCCACCATGTGGGCCACGTCCTCGCCGAACTGGCTGGCGATGGACGCCAGCTCCACCGGCGTGTCCTCCACCACGTCGTGCAGGAGGGCGGCGACCAGGGTGTCGTCGTCCAGGCGCAGCTCGGCCAGGATCTCGGTGACGGCCAGGACGTGGGTGACGTAGGGCTCGCCGCTGCGGCGGGACTGCTCGGCGTGGGCGGACTCGGCCAGCTCGTAGGCCGCACGCAGCCGCTCGCCGTGGCTACCGGGATTGTACGCGGCCACCCGGCTGATCATGACCTCCAGGCGCTCGCGGAGGTCGCCGCCGGCATGGGCATTCATGGCGCGGTCACGGGGCGGATGTCCACCAGCAGCTGCTGGACCGGATCGTAGGTCCCCCCGCGCGGTCGGAAGTTGGAACGACCCACCTGGAAGAGCACCTCCCAGCGGCAGGCCAGCGGATCGACCCCGGACTCGAGGAGCCGCGCCGACTCGCGGCGCCAGGCCTCGCCGGCGCCGAAGGCCACGAACTCGCGGCCGCCGGCATCTGCTTGAGGTGCAGATCGGCGCACCGGAACACCGGCCGCGGGTTGCCCGAGCCGAAGGGTTCCATCTTGTCCAGCTCGGCCACGAGGGAGGCCACGTCCTGGGCGGTGAGCTCGGCCAGGGGCAGGTCCAGATCGTAGGCCACCGGCACCGGACCGTGATCGGGTTCGCGCCGCAGGGCCGCGAGGAAGGCCTCGCGGAAGGCGGGGATGTCGCGCCGGCGCAGCGTCAGGCCGGCGGCCTGGGCGTGGCCGCCGTACCGCAGCAGGTAGCCGGCGCAGCGGTCCAGCACCGCCTTGACGTCCACCGTGGCCACGCTGCGCGCCGAGCCCCGGGCCTCGTCGCCCTCCTCGGCGATGAGGATGGTGGGCAGCTGGTACATCTCCACCAGCCGTGCGGCCCCGATGCCGATGACGCCCTTGTGCCAGGTGTGCGAGTGCAGGACCAGGCCGGGATCGCCGCGGTCCACGTAGCCGCGGGCCATGTCGATGGCCTCCTCCTTGAGGGCGAGGTCGGCCTGCTTGCGGCGGGTGTTGGTGCGGTCGGCCTCCTGGGCCAGGCGGTCGGCGGCGCGGGGATCCTCGGTGAGCAGCAGCTCGAGCGCGGCCATCACCCGGCCGATGCGTCCGCAGGCGTTCAGGCGGGGCGCCACCTGGTAGGCCAGGTCCGAGGCGGTGATGGGGAAGCCGCGGTCCAGGCCGCTGACCCGCAGCAGGGCGGCCAGGCCGGGGCGGATGTGCTGGCGATCGGCCAGCCGGGCCAGGCCCTTGCGCACCAGCACCCGGTTCTCGCCGGTCAGGCTCATCTGGTCGGCCACCAGGCCGAGGCAGACCAGGTCGGTCAGCCCGGTGAGGAACTCCTCGGGCAACGCCTCGGGGCGCTCCTGGGCGATGGCCTGGGCCAGCTTGAAGGCCACGGCCACGCCGCAGAGGTCGGGGTTGGGATAGCGCGCATCCGGCCGGCGCGGATTGACCAGGGCCACGGCGCAGGGCCGTTCCTCGAAGATGTGGTGATCGAGCACCACCACGTCCATGCCCAGCTGCCGGGCCAGGTCCAGCTCCACCTGGGCCGCCGAGCCCGTGTCCACGGTGATCAGCAGGGTGACGCCAGCGGCGGCCCACTCGCGCACCTTGCGCGCCGCCACGCCGTAACCGTCCTGGGCGCGGTCCGGGATGAACGGCGGCAGCGCCCGGGGCCGGCGTCCA
>JAASSM010000008.1 GCA_021767885.1 bacterium
CTGCAGCGCGGTTTCATCCCGCGGCTGGAGCTGACCACGCCCGAGGGTGAACCGCCGCCAGCCTCCTAGCTGCCGTCGAGCATGCGCCCCAGGCCGCCGAGCACCGAGCCCTCGCCCTGGCTCTTGCCGCCATGGCTGGGCGCGTGGGAGAGGATGCGGTCGGCCATGCGGGAGAAGGGCAGGCTCTGCAGGTAGACCGTGCCGTGGCCGCGCAGCGTCACCAGGAAGAGCCCCTCGCCGCCGAAGACCATGCTCTTGAGGTTGCCGGCGCGCTGGATGTCGTAGTCGATCCCCTCGGTGAAGCCCACCAGGCAGCCGGTGTCCACGCGCAGGGTCTGGCCGGAGAGCTGCCTGGCGATCACCGTGCCGCCGGCGTGGACGAAGGCCCGGCCGTCGCCCTCGAGCTGCTGCAGGATGAACCCCTCGCCGCCGAAGAAGCCGGCGCCCAGCCGGCGCTGCAGCGTGATGCTGACGCGGGTGCCCAGGGCGGCGGCCAGGAAGGCATCCTTCTGGCAGACGAAGCGGCCACCCAGCTGGCCCATCTCCAGGGGCACGATCTGCCCCGGGTACGGCGCGGCGAAGCTCACGCGCTGCTTGCCGTGTCCGCGGTTGGTGAAGTGGGTCATGAAGACGGACTCGCCGGTGAGCGCGCGCTTGCCCACGGCCAGCAGCTTGCCCATCAGACCCTCGTTGGGGTTGGAGCCGTCGCCCATCTTCGTCTGGAAGTCGATGCCCTCGTCCATGTAGTTCAGGGCGCCGGCCTCGGCGATCACCGTCTCGCCGGGGTCCAGCTCGATCTCCACGATCTGCATGTCGTGGCCGATGATCTCGTAGTCCACCTCGTGGCAGCGCATGGGGTACCTCGCGGGATGAAGCGTCAGGGGCGATGATGGGACCGAGGGACCGGACCTGCCGGTCCGGCCGTCCGCGGCCCGCGGTCTGCGGTCTGCGGATCGGGATCTACGCCTGGCGGCCCCGCAGGTTGCAAGGTCCGGCGCCGCCGGCGGTCCGATGGCCCCACCATCATCGGCGCGGCCGGCCGCGGCGGCAAGCCGATCCGTCCGCGCGGCCGAACCGCTCGAGAGGAGGACCAGCGTGGAGCGATTCGACGTCTTCGTGCTCGGCACCGGCCCCGCCGGGGGCAAGGTCGCCGCCGGCCTGGCCCGGGCCGGCCGCCGGGTGGGCGTGTGCGACCAGCCCATCGGCGGCACCTGCAGCCTGCGCGGCTGCAACCCCAAGAAGGTCCTGGGGAGCCAGGCGGACCTGGTGGACCGCGGCCGGCGCCTCGCCGGCCATGGCGTGAGCCGGTCTCCGGAGCTCTCCTGGACCGACCTCGTGCGCTTCGCCCGGGAGTTCACCGATCCGGTCCCGGAGAAGACGCGCCGCGGACTGGAGGCGGCCGGCGCCACGGTCCTCACCGGGCACGGCCGCTTCACCGGCCCGCGCAGCCTGCAGGTGGGCGACACCGCCGTCGAGGCCGACGACGTGGTGATCGCCACGGGCGCGGCGCCGGTGCCGCTGCCCTTCCCGGGCGCCGAGCACGTCATCGACAGCGCCGACCTCCTGCGCCGGGAGGACCTGCCGCCCCGCGTGGTCTTCATCGGCGCCGGCTACGTGGCCTCCGAGCTGGCCGGCGTGGCGCAGGTGGCCGGGGCCCAGGTGACGGTGCTGGAGATGGCGCCGCGCATGCTGCCGCTCTTCGAGCCCGAACTGACCGACCGCCTGGCCGGCCTGCTCCGGGCGGCGGGGATGGATCTGCGGCTCGGCTGCAAGGTCACCGGCATCACCCGCCGTGGCGAGGAGTTCGTGGTGGAGGCGGAGCGGGATGGCGCCACCACCCGGGTCGCCGCCGATCTGGTGGTGCACGGCGCCGGCCGGCGTCCGCACCTCGAGCCGCTGGACCTGGAGACGGCCGGCGTGGTCCATGGCCCCGGCGGCGTGCAGGTGGACGACGACCTGCGCAGCCTCTCCAACCCCCACGTCCTGGCGGCCGGCGACTGCGCCGACACGCCCCTGTGGCCGCTGACGCCGGCGGCCGAGCTGGAGGCGCGCGTGGTGCGCGACACCATCCTGCACGGCCGGCGGCGGCACGCCAGCCACCCGGTGCTGCCCAGCGTGGCGTTCACCCTGCCGCCCATCGCGCGAGCGGGGTTGCTGGAGCAGGAGGCCCGCGACCGCGGCCTGACCGTGCGCGTGGCCACCGGCGAGACGGACGCCTGGAACTCCGTGCGCAAGGCCGGCGGCCGCGGCGGCGGCTACAAGCTGATCATCGACACCGGGCGCGACCTGCTGGTGGGCGCCCACCTGCTCGGCCCCGGGGCCGAGGAGACCATCAACCTGCTGGCCCTGGCCATGACGGCGCGCTGGTCGGCATCGGACCTGGGGCAGCTGCCCTTCGCCTTTCCCACCTTCGCCTCGGACGTGGGGGCCATGCTTTGAGATCGCTGCTCTGCATCGGACTCGGATACACCGCGCGCGCCCTGGCCCATCGCCTGCCGCGAGACACGTGGCGGGTCCGCGGCACCTCGCGCGACCCGCAGCTCGCGCCGGGCACCGAACACGCCTGGTCCGGCGACGTGCCGCTGTTCCCCTTCGGCCGCGAGGTCCACCCGCCGGCGTCGCTGTGGTCGGGGGTCACCCACCTGCTGGTCTCCGCCCCGCCCGACCGCCATGGCGACCCGGTCCTCGACGTGGCCGGCGAGCGCCTGCGGGCCCTGCCCGAACTGCAGTGGGTGGGCTATCTCTCCACCACCGGCGTCTACGGCGATCGTGGCGGCGCCTGGGTGGACGAGGACACCACGCCCGCCCCCACCCAGGAGCGCTCCCGACGTCGCCTGGACGCCGAGCAGGCCTGGCTCGCCACCCGCCTGCCGGTGCACGTCTTCCGCCTGGCCGGCATCTACGGCCCTGGCCGCAGCGTGGTCGAGCGTCTGCGGGCCGGCCGCGCCCGGCGCATCATCGCGCCCGGCCAGGTCTTCTCGCGCATCCACGTGGACGACATCGCCGCCGTCCTGGCCGCCTCCATGGCCGCGCCCGATCCCGGCACCGTCTACAACGTCTGCGACGACGAGCCCGCGCCCGCCGCCGACGTCGTGGAGTACGCCGCCCGGCGCCTCGGCCTCCCCGTCCCGCCCGCCGAACCGCTGGCCGAGGCCGACCTCTCGCCCATGGCCCGCAGCTTCTACGCCGACAACCGCCGCGTCGCCAACCGGCGCCTCGCCGGACGGCTGGGGGTGGAGCTGGCGTACCCCACCTACCGCGAGGGGATCGACGCCATCATCGCCGCCGCCGGATGACCCGCCGGGCCGGCCGCGTCCCGGGGCGCGGCCAGCGCCGGCCACGGCCCGCCCGCAGATCCGGCCCCTCCCGGCAAGCACCCTGGCGCCAGGGGACGCCACCGGGCGGCCGCCGGCGTCTGCGAGGCCCGGTCCACCGTCGGGAATAATATCAGGAATTGTTCAGATTTTATCATCCGTGGTTCCAGGGAGTTCCCGGGACGGGTCCGCGTCCTCGCCCGCCTTTACCCGCTGTGATGAAAAACATTGTCAGCTTCATGAAACAGGTGATTCGTTTTTGTTTTGCAGTGGATCGGCCCGCCGGCTAGGTTTGCCCCGTACCAAGACACCGACTTGCTGGGGCCACCCTGATCCGGGACGTTATTTCTCTGGCAATCGCCGAGGCCGCCAGGTCCCGCCGGAAGCCAGGTACGTCTCGCTGGCAGAAGGAGCGCGATCCTGATGTTCAACCGGGCGGATCGAACCCTCGCCGCGGTCCTGGTGGCCGCCTGCATCCTGGCCGTGATCGTCTACGTGTTTCCCCGTGACGAGGAGCCGCCAGCCAAGGTCTGGTTCGACGCCCAGGGCGGCGACCTGATCTTCGACCACGCGTTCCACGCCAGCATGGTCGACTGCAAGGACTGCCACCACAACCTGCCGGACGATCCCGAGCGCCAGGACCAGGCGGAGATGGATTGCCGCAGCTGCCACTACTACGATCCGGACGTGGTCGCGGCGGTGCAGACCGCGGACCCCCATCCGCGCGCCATCGGGACCAGCTGCACCGACTGCCATTCCCATCTCGGCGAGGACCTCGCCGCCTGCGACGCCTGCCACCTCCACCTGGGCTACGCGTTCATCGCCTCGGCGCGCTACAAGCAGCCCTTCCCCGACTACGTGGTCTTCCCCGAGGACGATCCCGTGGCCACCGGCAGCCCCGGCACCGTGGTGTTCAACCATGCCTATCACAAGGACATCGGCCAGTGCCTGCGGTGCCACCACGAGTACGATCCCGAGGCCACCGGCGTGCGCCCGGGGGAGAAGAGCTGCCGGCGTTGCCACCACGACGACGCGGTGGTCGATGCCGAGGGCGAGATGGTCCACGAGCTGATCATCGGCGACAGCTGCCTCTCCTGCCACATGGAGCTCGGACCGGCCATGGCCGACTGCGACGCCTGCCACCTCGAGTCCGGCGCCGACGTGGAGGAGTTCAAGACCACGCTGCCGCGGCCCCCGCACCAGGTGACCTACGAGACGGACATGGGCGAGGTGGTGTTCGACCACCAGCTCCACCACTACGACATGGCCGACATCGCCTGCACCGAGTGCCACCACGAGCCCACCGAGATGCCGGGGTTCGAGGACCTGGCCGGGACCAAGGACTGCCGCGCCTGCCACTACGAGCGCGAGGACCGGATCCCCGAGTCGACGGGCGATGGCGTCCATCCCCACTACATCGGCAACAGCTGCACCAACTGTCACGACGTGGACGACTGCTCCCTGTGCCACCGCGACTGAGCGGGGGCGCCAGCAGCAAGGAATGGTGACCATGGGTCTGCGAGAATTCTTCGGCATGCTCCCGCCCCGCATCGCCCTCGACGCGACGGCGGCGGAGACGGAGCAGGTTCCGGTCCCCGACCAGGTGATCCTGATCCTGCCCGGGGCGGGGATGGAGGACATCGCGGTCAGGAACGGCGACGCGGTGCAGACCGGGCAGGACCTGGCCCGGCCGGGCGCGGGGCCGCTGGTCGCGACGGCCACCGGCCGGGTGACCGGTGTGGTCTGCGCCGCCGGTCCGGAGGGCGAGCCGGGCGTGGCCGTGACCATCGCCGTGGCCGGTGAGGAGACCGTCAGCAAGGACCTCGCGCCCATCGAGGACCTCGCGGCGGCCACCCCGGAGGATCTGCGCCTGGCGCTGCTGCGGGCGGGCCTGCCCGCCACCGCGGCCCTGGGCCGGCGGGTGGAGATCGCCACGCTCATCGTCAGCGCCGTGCCCGATGCGCCGGGCCGCGTCATGGATGCGGACCTGCTCGCCTCCGGCGAGGCGCTGGCCGCGGCGCTGGACGTGTGGCAGCGGGCCAGCGGCGCCAGGCGCGTGGTGCTGGCGATCCCCGCGGGCGCCCGCGTCCCCGACGGCCTGCCGGCCGCGGTGACCGTGGCCAGGGCCCCGCTCGCCTATCCCGAGGGCCTGCCCGAGATGCTGGCCGTCCGCCAGGGCGGCTGGCTGTTCCAGCAGACCCCGGCCGGCCCCTTCGGCGACACCATCGTGGTGGATCTCGACGTCCTGCTGGCCTCGCTGGCCTGCCTGCAGGAGGGGCGCCCCTACTGCGAGCGGACCCTCAGCTGCCTGACCCCAGGCACGCGCGGGCCGCGCAACCTGACCGTGCGCATCGGCACGCCGGCGGTCCGGGTGCTGGAGGCGCTGGGCGTGACCCCCGAACCCGGTGGCAAGCTGCTGCTGGGCAGCCCCATGCGCGGGGTCGCCTGCCCGGATCCGACCCATCCCGTCACACCGGACACGCGGCAGCTGGTCCTGCAGGCCCCGGCCGAGGTGCACCACTTCCGGACCGTCACCTGCACCAACTGCGGCGCCTGCGACCGCGTCTGCCCCGTGGACCTGGAGGTCAGCGCCCTGGGCCGGTTCGCGGAGTACGACCGCTACGACCGCTGCGCCGACCTGGCCGTGGAACGCTGCGTGGACTGCGGACTGTGCGCCTACGTCTGCCCGGCGCATCGCCCCGTGGCCCAGCTCATGATGCACGCCAAGCAGACGCTCTGGCGCTCGCCCGAGCGGCGGGTCGCGCCCGTCGACACCGCCGGTTGCAACGCCTGCGGCCCCACCTGCCCGGCGCTGCGCCTCTTCGACCTGGATGCCGAACCCCAGGACAGCGGCAAGGAGAAGCAAGCATGAAGCAAGGGAGCCTGGTGGTCTCCACCGGACCGCACTGGCACGGGGGGGCCCGGATCCCCCGGATCTACCGGGCCGTGCTGCTGGCGCTGGTTCCGGCCACCGTGGCGGGGATCGCCCGCTACGGCGTGGACGCCGTCGGCGTGATCGGCCTGTCCATGGGCAGCGCCATGGCCGCCGAGGCCCTGTGGCAGAAGCTCACCCGGCGCCCGATCACCATCTCCGATGGCAGCGCGGCCGTCACCGGCCTGCTGCTGGCCCTGCTGCTGCCGGCCAGCATCCCGGCGTTCATGGTGGTGGTGGCCAGCGTCCTGGGCATCATCATCGGCAAGCAGTGCTTCGGCGGTCTGGGGACCAACCCCCTGCCGGCGTCGCTGGTGGGCTACGGCATCCTGCGCATCACCGAGCCCTGGGCCGGCTACCTGGACTTCGACCTCATGCTGGTGATGTACGACGTGGGCTTCGCCAAGGAGTACCCCGAGGCCGTGTTCAAGGCCTGGGGCGCGGCGGGCCTGCAGGAGTTCCGCAACTGGGACCTCTTCCTCGGCAAGCAGATCGGCGGCATCGGCTCCTCCCAGATCGCCCTGATCCTGCTCGGCGGCCTCTACCTCCTGGCGCGGGGCGTGATCCCCTGGCGCATCCCGGTGGGCTTCCTGGCCGGCGTGACGGCGGTGGCCGGCGGGCTCAACCTGGTGGATCCGGACACCTACGCCGGTCCGCTCTTCAATCTCATCACCGGCAACGTGATGTTCGGGGCCTTCTTCCTCAGCACCCAGCATTCGAGCTCGCCGGTCAGCCGCTGGGGCATGCTCATCTACGGCGTGGGCTGCGGCACGCTCACGGTGCTCTTCCGCGCCTGGAGCAACTACGACGACGGCGTCGTGTTCGCGGTCCTGGTGATGAGCATCTTCGTGCCGCTGCTCGACCGCCTGCGGAAGCATCCGACCCCGCCGGCCGCCGCCGTCCTGCTGGCCGACGGCGCGGTGCCGGCCGACACCTCAGAGGAGGGCGCGCGATGAACGAGATGGTCCGCATGGTCGTGGTGCTGTCGCTGATCTGCGGGGTCTGCGCGCTCGCCCTCTCGGGTCTGCGCTCGGCCACCGCCGAACAGATCGAGCGCCAGGTCCTCACCTACCTCGAGGGGCCCACGGTCCGCACGGTTCTCGAGGGCGCGGAGAACGACCTCATCGAGGACCGCCAGAAGGTGGAGATCGACGGCAAGGAGATGACCCTCTTCGTGGCCAAGCGCGACGGGGAGATCTGGGGCGTCGCCTACGAGACCGTCGGCGGGGGCTTCGGCGGCGACATCCTGGTGATGGTCGGGTACGACATCACCGAGGACGAGCTCACCGGCGTGCAGATCGTCTCGCACAAGGAGACGCCCGGCATCGGGTCCAAGATCACCATGGATCAGTACACGCGGTCGTTCATCGGGATGCCGCTGTCCAGCGACTTCCGGCTGAAGTCCGAGGGCGGCGATCTGGACGCCATCACCGGCGCCACCTACTCGGCCCAGGGCCGGGCCGAGGCGGTCCGCCGGAGCGTCGCGCTCTATCCCGAGGTCAAGGCCTTCCTGCAAGACGAGATGGTGGAGGGACAGTGATGAACCTGTGGCGTGAATTCAGCAAGGGACTCTGGCGCGAGCTGCCGCCCTTCCGCGTGGTCCTGGGTCTGTGCCCGACCCTGGCGGTGACCAAGTCCGCCATCGGCGGTCTGGGCATGGGCCTGGCGGTGGTCTTCGTGCTCACCTGCTCGAACATCCTGATCTCTTCGCTGCGCAACGTGATCCCGCGCAAGGTGCGCATCGCGAGCTACATCGTGATCATCGCCAGCTTCGTGGTCACGGTGGAGCTGGTGACGCAGGCGTACATGTATCCGCTCTACGAGATGCTCGGGATCTTCATCCCGCTCATCGTGGTCAACTGCATCATCCTGGGCCGGGCCGAGGCCTTCGCCTCGCGCAACGGCGTGCTGGCGTCGGCGGCCGACGGCCTGGGGATCGGGCTCGGTTTCACCCTGTCGCTGACGGTGCTCGGTGCACTGCGCGAGCTGCTCGGCGCCGGCACGCTCTTCGACAAACCGGTCATGCCCCTGATCTACCAGGAGCACCCGTTCGCCATGATGGTGGAGGCGCCCGGGGCGTTCATCGCGCTGGGGGTCCTCCTGGGTCTGATGAACGCGGTCACCGCCACCAAGGGCACGTGAGGAGTCATTGAGCCATGGAATACATGATCCTCATCATCAGCGCCGTCCTGATCAAGAACATCGTCCTGGCCCAGTACCTGGGCGTCTGCCCGTTCCTGGGCACGTCCAAGCGCATGGACACGGCCGTGGGCATGGGCCTGGCCGTGACCTTCGTGCTGGTGATCGCCACCGCGGTGACGTTCTGGGTGCAGAAGCTGGTGCTCGATCCACTCGGGCTGGGCTACCTGCAGACCATCGGATTCATCCTGGTGATCGCCTCGCTGGTGCAGTTCGTCGAGATGTTCCTGAAGAAGTTCGTACCGCCGCTCTACGAGTCCCTGGGCATCTTCCTGCCCCTGATCACCACCAACTGCGCGGTGCTCGGAACGGCGATCATGTGCATCCGTAACGAGTACGCCTTCGGTCAGGCCGTGGTCTTCGCCGGCGCCTCGGCGCTCGGCTTCACCCTGGCCCTGGTCCTCCTGGCCGGCATCCGCGACCGGCTGTCCGTCTCCCCGGTGCCCCGCGCCCTGCGCGGGACGGCCATCGGTCTGATCATGGCCGGCCTCATGGCGCTGGCCTTCAACGGTTTCGTCGGCGTGGACAACTCGTTGAACGCGCTGATGCAGCAGTAACTCCAGGGCGCGGGCCACGAGCCCCCGGCCAAGGGATCCCGACCATGCTCGAAGCGACACTCTTCCTGATTCTGCTGGGCCTGGCCGCGAGCGTGATGCTGGCCATCGCGTCGCGGGTCTTCTACGTCTACGAGGATCCGCTGGTGGTGGCGGTCACCGACGCGCTGCCGGGGGCCAACTGCGGCGGCTGCGGCTACGCGGGCTGCTCGGCGGCGGCGGAGGCCGTCGCCAAGGGCGAGGCCGGTGCCAGCGTCTGCGTGATCGGTGGGCTCGAGACGGCCCGGGCGGTGGCGGCGGTCACCGGCCAGGAGATCGTCGAACGGGAGCCGCAACTCGCGTCCACCACCTGCACCTACGGCGTGGGCGAGGCCGATCCCACCTACCAGTACGACGGCGCCAGCGACTGCCGCGCCGCCGTCCTGCTCTACGGCGGCAGCAAGGTGTGCCCCATCGGATGCATCGGCCTGGGCACCTGCGTGAAGGTCTGCGAGTTCGACGCCGTGACCATCGGCGACGACAACCTGCCCATCTTCGATCCCGACAAGTGCGTGGCCTGCGGCGCCTGCGTCAAGGCCTGTCCCAAGGACATCATCAGCCTGACCAGCGCCACCGACCGCATCATCGACGAGTACACCGTCGACGAGTGCACCGCCCCCTGCCAGCGCGCCTGCCCCACCGGCATCGACATCCCGGCCTACATCCGCGCCGTGGAGGAGGGCCGCTACGAGGACGGCCTGCGGATCATCAAGGAGCGTTGCCCGCTGCCGCTGGTCTGCGGCCGGATCTGCCCCGCTCCCTGCGAGCTGGAATGCCGACGCAACTTCGTGGACGAGGCCGTGGGCATCAACCCGCTCAAGCGCTTCCTCGCCGAGTACGAGGCCAAGACCGGCCAGCACATCCATCCCTACAAGGCGCCCGCCAGCGGGCACCGCACCGCGGTGATCGGCGGCGGGACCGAGGGCCTGACGGCCGCCTACTACCTCGCGCGCCTCGGACACGCCCCCACCATCATCGAGGCCCAGGAGCAGCTGGGCGGGATCCTGCGGTACGTCATCTCCGGCGACCGCCTGCCCGCCGACGTCCTCGATCACGACATCCAGGGCGTCCTGGACATGGGCGTCGAGGCACGGTGCGGCAAGCGTCTGGGCGAGGACTACAGCCTGTCCAGCCTCATGTCCGAGGGCTTCGACCTGGTGGCGTTCTGCAGCGGCGGCTACGACAGCCGCAAGCTGCTGCCGCGGGGGTCGTCGCCGGTGCAGAGCGTGCCGGGCGTGCAGCTGATGGTCGATCTGCTGGCCGGGGGCGCCGAGGCCGTGGCCCGCACCGTCGGCAAGCGCGTGGTGATCATCGACGGGCTGAGCAAGGCCCTGGAGGTGGCCGAGCAGTGCCTCGCCGCCGGTGCGGTGGAGGTCTGCATCGCCAGCCGCGAGTCCTTCGTGATGTGGCCCGAGGAGCTCCGGGACGCCGAGGCCCTGGCGAAGCGGTCGATCTACGTGCACGCCGAGCACGTGGCCGTGGCCCTGGGCGGCCGCGGCGATCGCATGACCACGCTGGTGCTCGAGGACGCCTTCCCGGCCGAGGACGAGCTGCCCGGCCGCCTCTTCCACGACGTGGACACGCTCATCCTCGGCGCCGGACGCATCCCCGAGCTGGTGTTCCAGCGCGTCGAGCAGCCCGCCGAGGGCCAGGGCGAGGCCGCCAGCCGCGTGCCGGCGGGGGAGGGGCCGCTCTGGCAGACCATCGAGACCTTCCGCACGCTGCCCGGCGGCGGTGACAACGGCCTGTTCAGCTCGCCGGAGCCGGGCCGGGTCAGCGACTCGACGGCCGTGGTCAAGTCCATGCTGTCGGGCCGACGGCTGGTGCGCGGCGTGCAGCAGTACCTGACCGCGGGCCAGATCGAGCGCGTGCCGCTGTCGGCGGTGGAGGCGGATGCCGTGCTGGACGTCACCGGCGTCGAGCAGGTGCCTGCCGTCCCGCGCAACCGGACCACCGAGACGGTGGTCGGCGTGGAGAACGACTGGCTGGCGGTGCAGGACATCCCCGGCCTGGACGAGGCCGGCGCCCGCCGCGAGGCTGCAAGGTGCCTCGCCTGCGGTCTGATCTGCTACCGGAAAGAGGCGACGGTGAATCATGGCTGAACACACGCTCACGATCAACGGGCGCCAGCTGTCGTTCACGCCGGGTGAGACCATCCTGGACGTGGCGCGGCGCAACGGCATCTTCATCCCGACCCTCTGTCACCTGGACCACGCCACGCCCACCGGCGCCTGCCGGGTCTGCGTGGTGGAGGTGGTCGGTGGCCGGGCGCTGTCGCCGTCGTGCGCCATGCCGGCCGGCGACGGCATGGTGGTGCGCACGGACTCGCCGCCGGTGCTGCTCGCGCGGCGTCAGATCCTCGGCCTCATGCTGCAGGCCGGCAACCACAACTGCGCGTCGCGCCGGCGCGACGCCGCGGACTGGGCCGGCTTCCAGCAGGCCGTCCAGCAGTACGACGACTCGGACGAGCTCTGCCCGGTCTACGGCGACTGCCGCCTGCAGTCCTACGCCTATCGCTACCAGGTGGACAGCCGCAACCTGGAGGCCATGCCGGCACGCTACCCGCTGGAGGCCGACGGTCAGCTCATCGTCCGCGACTTCTCGCGCTGCATCCTCTGCGGGCGCTGCATCCAGGCCTGCAACGACATCCAGGTCAACAACGCCATCTCGCACGGCTATCGCGGCGCCGAGGCCAAGATCATCACCATGGGCGACGGCGAGCTCGCACGCTCGGAGTGCGTCGCCTGCGGGCAGTGCGTCCAGGTCTGTCCGGTGGGCGCGCTGGTGGAGAAGAAGGCCCGCTACGAGATCCGCCCCTGGGAGACCCGGCACGTCCGCACCACCTGCTCCTACTGCGGCGTGGGCTGCCAGATGACCCTGCACCTGAAGGACGACCGCATCTGCCGCATCTCCGGCATCGACGACGCCGCGCCCAACCTCGGGCGCCTGTGCGTCCGCGGCCGGTACGGCTTCGACTTCGTGCACGGCGAGCATCGCCTGACCGCGCCCCGCCTCCGGGAGGGCGCCGCCCTGCGGGAGGCGACCTGGGACGAGGCCCTCGACCGCGTCCAGGAGGCGATCTCCAGCACCGTGGCCGCCCACGGACCCGGCGCGGTGGCCATGGTCTGCTCGGCGCGCTCGAGCAACGAGTCGCTCTTCGCCTGGCAGAAGCTCGTGCGCGAGACCATCGGCTCGCCCAACGTGCTGGCGCCGTTCGCCGCCGGCGGCCTGCAGGCGCCCCTGCAGGCTCTGGAGCAGGCGCCCGTCACCCTGGTGATCGGCAGCGACCTGACCGTGGAGAATCCCGTCGCCGCGACCTACGTCAAGCGGGCGGTCAAGGCCGGCCGCCGGCTGATCGTGGTGGACCAGCACGAGACGCCCATCGCCGAGCATGCCACGCTGCACCTGCGCGCCCGTCCGGGGTCGGAGGCGATGCTGGTCAACGGGCTGATCCGGGCCGTGCTCGCCCGCCGTCCCGATGCGGAGGCGGGGGCGCTGGGCGAGGCGGTGGCCCAGGACACGCCCGAGGCCGTCGAGGCCGCCACCGGCGTGACGCCGGCCGACCTGGCGGCGGCGGTGGAGATCCTCGACGGCGGCGACGCCACGCAGCTGATCTACGGTGCGGCCGCCTCGCCGGCCATCGCCCAGTTCATGGCCCTGCAGGGCCTGCTGGGCAACATCGAGCGCGAGGGCGGCGGCGTGCACCACGTGGGGGCGCAGGCCAACTCCCTGGGCGCGGTCTACATGGGGCTGGGGCCGGACCTGGCGCCCGGCGGCGGCGAGGCCCGGACCGAGGGCCTGGCCTTCGACCAGCTCATCGCCGACCTCGCCCACGCCGAGCAGCCCCGGATCCGCTGCCTGCTGGTCAGCGGCGAGAACCTCGCCCATGCGGCCGAGGCGGTGCCGGATTTCGCCCGCGCGCTGGAACGCGTGGAGCACCTGGTGGTGATCGACAGCCTCGAGCACGACACCATGAAGACCGCCTCGGTGGCGCTGCCGGCGGCGGCCTGGTCCGAGGAGGACGGCACGGTGGTCAACGCCGAGCACCGGATCCAGCGATTCGTCCAGGCGACGCCGCCGCGCGGCGAGGCCCGGCCCGAGAGCTGGATCGCGACGGCCATCGCCAACCGGCTGGAGGCCGGCTGGCCCGAGCGCTCGGTCCGCGAGTGGTGGGAGCAGGAGATCGTGCCCGCCATCCCGGCCCTGGCGGGGCTGGATTACCAGCGTCTGGGCGCCGACGGCGCGCTCTGGCCCGACGGTGGCCAGGAGCGCCCAGGCGCGCGGATCGTGCCCTGGGTGGGCCCCAACTACGTCCACCGGACCCTCATCGAGAACAGCGAGGGCGTGCTGGAATCGCTGCCGCAGTACAGCGGGCTGGGCGCGCGGGTGCCCGAGGATGCCCCCGAGGTGGTCCGGGAGGCCTTCGCCGCCTTCCTGGCCGAGGAGGAGCTCACCGAGCGGGCTGCGGCCATCGACACGGTGCTCGCCGAGTACCGGGGCCGGCGGGGCGGCCTGATCCCCGTGCTGCAGAAGGTCCAGGAGATCGTGGGCTTCCTGCCGCCGCCGGTGCAGAACTACATCGCGCTGGGGCTGGACCTCTCCGCGGCGGCGGTCTACGGCGTGACGTCCTTCTACTCCTTCTTCTCCATGACGCCGCGGGGCAAGCACATCGTCCGGGTCTGCCTGGGCACCGCCTGCTACGTCGTGGGGGCCGGACGGATCATCGAGCAGCTGAGCGAGCACCTGGACGTGGCGGTGGGCGGGACCACCGGTGACCGCCTGTTCTCCCTGGAGGGCGTCCGTTGCGTGGGTGCCTGCGGCCTGGCGCCGGTGGTGATCGTCGATCACGACACCCACGGCGCGGCCACCTACGAGAAGATCCGCGACGTGCTGGATGGTTACCGGGACCTGGAGAGCTAGCGGCCGCCCGGATCGTCGGCGATCCGGGCCGGGCCCGGCGGAGCCGGCCGACAGGAACGAGCCAGGAGCGTGCC
>JAASSM010000386.1 GCA_021767885.1 bacterium
CTGGTCTCGGCGGAGGGCGACCTCGCCCAGCTCCCCTTCGCCGTCCTCGACACCGCACCCGGCGCCGCATACCGCCCCCTCGCGCACCTGGTGGACGTGGCGGTGCTCCGGGATGCGGGCCCCGGGTCCGGCCTGGTCGCCACCCACCCCGGCGTGGTGGTGGCCGACCCCGTGCTGCCGGACCGCCTGCGCCGCCGCCATCCGGGCCTGGTGAGCCTGATGGCCACGGCCGCCGAGGCCGACCGCGTCCAGGGCCTGGTGCCCGGGCTGACGCGCCTGCAGGGGGCGGCGGCCACCCTGCCCGCCCTGCGCGCGCACTGGCAGCGAGCCGACGTCCTCTACTTCGCCTGCCACACCCTGCGGAGCCCGGAATCCCCGTTCCGCACCTTCGTGCCGCTGAGTCCCGCCGGGCCGGCCGCCGACGCGCTGCAGACGCCGTACCTGGACGTGGCGGCCATCCGCGGGGCCGATCATGGCGGGGCTCGCCTGGTGGTGCTGGCCAGCTGCGCCTCCGGCGCACCCTACGTCTCGGGCCGGGCCTGGGCCCCCAGCCTCAGCGATGCCTTCCTGGACGCGGGCGCCGGCGCCGTGCTCACCACGCTCTGGCGCGTGCGGGACGACCAGGCCGGCAGCCTGCCCCTGGCGTTCCTGGCCGCCTGGCGGGGCGGTACCGGGGACCCCATCGCGGCGCTGGGCCAGGCCCGCCGGCAGCTCGGTCGCGACCCCGACGGGGCGGTGGTCCACCCCTTCGGCTGGGCGGCCTGGATGCTCGCCCTGCGGGATCTGTAGCTCTGGCCATCGCGCCCTTGCGCGCCGGGCGTGCCGGAGTGCAACCTTGGGGAACTCGCCTACGTTGTCCCCGTTCCGGGAACGGTCGCCCCTGGCGAGGCGACCGTCCGTGATCGTGCGTGCCACGCGAGAGGGAACCCATGCGCCTGCTCCACTGCATCCTCGGCCTCCTGCTCGCGCTGGCGGTCGTGCTGGCCGCCGGTTGCGGCGGTGACGAGCGCCCGGCCCAGGCCGGCCAGCGCCCCGGCGGTGCCGGCGGCGGCCCCGGCCAGCGTGGGCCGGCCGCCCTGCCGCCCGCGCCGGTGGCGGTCACCACGGTGGCCACCGGCCCCATCGCCAGCTACTACCACGCCACCGCCAGCCTCGAGGCCAAGAAGCAGGCCCAGGTGCTCGCCCGCGCCGAGGGCGTGGTGGGCGAGCTGCGGGCCGAGGAGGGCGACCGCGTGACCGACGGTGGCGCCCTGCTGCGCATCGACAATCCCGAGTACCGCTACCGGCTGGAGCAGGCCGCCGCCCGCACGGCCCAGCTGCGGGCCGCCTACGAGCGGCTGCAGCAGATGCGCGCGGAGGATCTGGCCACCGAGGCGGAGATGGAGTCGGCGCGGGCCGACCTCGCCAGCGCCGAGGCCGACGAGGGCCTGGCCGAGCTGGCGCTCTCCTACACCACCGTGCGGGCGCCGTTCGCCGGCGTGATCACCGAGCGGCTGGTGGATCCCGGGCAGAACGTGTCGGTGGGCACGCCCGTGTTCACCGTGGCGGACGTCACGCCGCTGCTCGCCCGCGTCCACGTGCCCAGCCGCGAGTTCCGGGAGCTGAAGCTGGACCAGGACGTCGAGCTGGTGCTCGACAGCACCGGCGACCGCCTCACCGGCCGCATCGATCTGATCAGCCCGGTGATCGACCCCGCCAGCGGCACCATCAAGGTGACCGTGGAGGTGCCCGCCTATCCGGCGGGGACGCGGCCGGGCGACTTCGCCCAGGTCCACGTGGTCACCGAGCTGCGGCCCGACGCGGTGCTGGTGCCGCGGGTGGCCGTGGTCACCGAGAAGGGCGAGAGCGTGGTCTTCGTGGCCGAGGCCGGCGAGGACGGCGCGATCCGCGCCGTGCGCCGGCCGGTGACCGTGGGCTTCACCGACGACGACCAGGCCCAGCTCCTCGGCGGCGCCGAGCCGGGCGAGCGCGTGGTGGTCAAGGGGCAGCGCTCGCTCAAGCCCGGACAGCCCCTGGAGATCCTCGAGGGCCCGGGCGCGGGCGAGGCCACCGCCCGCCGCGGCGCGGACGCCGCGGCCGGGGGCGCCTGATGCGCGGCATCATCGCGCTGTCGGTGCGCCGGCCGGTGTCGGTCACCATGGCCGCCATCGCCATCGTGGCCTTCGGCTGGGTGGCGCTGCAGCGCCTGTCGGTGGAGCTGCTGCCGGACATCAGCTACCCCACCCTGGTGGTCCAGACCGAGTTTCCCGACACCGCCCCCCAGGAGGTGGAGAACCTGGTCACCCGGCCGGTGGAGGAGGCGGTGGGCGTCCTGCGCGGCCTGACCACCATCCACTCGGTGAGCCGGGCGGGGCTGTCCGAGGTCACCCTGGAGTTCGACTGGGGCAGCGACATGGGCGAGCTCTCGCTGGAGGTGCGCGAGAAGCTCGACCGGCTCATCCTGCCCGAGGGCGCGCTCGATCCCCTGGTCCTGCGCTACGACCCCTCCCTGGATCCCATCGTGCGCCTGGCCTTCAGCGGCGACCGCGACCTGACGGTCCTGCGCCGCCTGGCCGACCGCCGCCTCAAGCCCGACCTGGAGACCGTGCCGGGCATCGCCTCGGCCCAGGTCAAGGGCGGCCTGGAGGAGGAGATCCACGTGGCCGTGGATCAGGAGCGGCTGGCGGCCCTGAACATCCCGCTGGCCATGGTCCGCGACGCGGTGGGTGCGGGGAATCTCAACCTGCCCGGCGGTGCCCTGCGTGGCCGCGACGAGCAGTTCCTGGTGCGCACGGTCAACGAGTACGACGACCCCGCCGAGATCGCCGACATCGTGGTCAGCTACCAGGGCGGCCGCGCGGTGCGGGTGCGCGACGTGGCCGAGGTCACCCGCGGCGCGAAGGAGCGGGAGGAGATCACCCGCACGGACGGGCGCGAGTCGGTGGAGATCGCCATCTACCGCGAGGGCGACGCCAACACCGTGAACGTGGCGCGCGAGCTCCACGCCCGCCTGGCGGAGTGGCGCGACGGCAAGCTGCCCGAGGGCACGCGGCTGGACGTGCTCTTCGACCAGTCGGTGTTCATCGCCCAGGCCATCGGCGAGGTGCGCGACGCCGCCCTCATCGGCGGCCTGCTCGCGGTGGTGGTGCTGCTGCTCTTCCTGCGCCACCCGCGCTCCACCGGGATCATCGCCCTGTCCATCCCCCTGTCGGTGGTGGCCACCTTCATCCTGCTCTACCAGCTGGACATCTCCCTGAACCTCATGTCGCTGGGCGGCCTGACCCTGGGCATCGGCATGCTGGTGGACAACTCCATCGTGGTGCTCGAGGCCATCGCCCGCCGCCGGCAGCAGGGCCTGGGCCTGGCCGCCGCGGCGGTCGAGGGCGCCAGCGAGGTGGGCGCCGCGGTGACCGCCTCCACGCTCACCACCGTGGCCGTCTTCCTGCCCATCGTCTTCGTGGAGGGCATCGCGGGGCAGCTCTTCCGCGACCAGGCCCTGACGGTGACCTTCTCGCTGCTGGCCTCGCTGCTGGTGGCGGTGTCGGTGATCCCCATGCTCAGCGCC
>JAASSM010000387.1 GCA_021767885.1 bacterium
AGCGGGCCTACGAGCTGGCCCTGGCCACCGTCCGCGACCGGGAAGCGCCGCCCGCGCTCCGCATCCAGGCCGGACTGGACGCCGCCGGTCTGGCGCTGGCGCGCCCGGCGCCGGAGGCCGCATGGCAGGCGCTGCAACCCCTGATGGCCCTGCCGGACGGAGCCCTGCCCGGCGAGTTCTACCTGCTGGCCGGCCGGACCCAGCACCTGGCCGGCCAGGCCCAGCGTGCCCGCGAGATGCTCGCCTCCGTGCGTCCGGACGACCCGGCCTTCGGCGCGGCTCGCGAGCTGCTGGGCCGCATCGGCCTGGAGCAGGGGGACCGCGAGCTGGCGCTGCGCTACTTCGAATCCGCCGGCCGGCACGTGGACGACGGTGCCCGGCCCGACCTGCTGGCGGGGCAGTGGCAGGCGCTGCGCCTGCTCGGCCGCGACGTGGAGGCGCGGGAGGTGGCCGCCACGCTCGCGCGAGACCATCCCGCCAGCCTGGCCAACCTGGAGATCGGCGAGCGCGTGCGCCGCGAGCAGGAGGAGTTGGCCGTCCTCGCCGACACCCTGGACACGCGGGCGCCGGAGACCCTCGAGGAGCCGGCCGGCACCCGCTACACCATCCAGCTCGCCGCCTTCCGCGACCGCGCCCTGGCCCTGCAGTTCGTGGCCCGCTGGCAGCCGGAGATCCCCGACCTGCAGGTGGTGCCCGGCACCGACGACCTCGGCCAGCGCCTCTATCGCGTGCAGACCGGGGACTTCGTCTCGCGCGCCCAGGCACGCGGCGAGCTCAACCGGCTCGCCGCCCGCCACGGCCTGGAGGGGTTCGTCGCCGGCAGCGTCGAGTGATGGCGCGCCGCAAGCGGCAGACCGACGCCAGCACGCCGGCCGCCACCGGCCCCGGCGGCGTGCGCCTGACGCCCATGCTGGCCCAGTACCTGGAGATCAAGGCCGCCCACCCCGGCGCCCTGCTTCTCTACCGCATGGGCGACTTCTACGAGACGTTCTTCGAGGACGCCGAGGTGCTCGCCCGCGTGGCCGGGGTGACCCTGACCAGCCGCGACAAGGACAGCGACCATCCCGTCCCCCTCGCCGGCGTCCCCTACCACGCTCTCGATTCCTACCTCGCCAGGCTCATCGACGCCGGCCTGACCGTGGCCATCTGCGAGCAGACCGAGGATCCGGCCGCGGCCAGGGGGCTGGTCAAGCGCGAGGTGGTGGAGATCGTCAGCCCCGGCACCGCGACCGCGCCGGAGCTCGTGCGGGGCGACAGCGGCCACTACTGCCTGGCCTACCTGCCCGCCGCCACGGACGATCCTGCCGGCGCCGCCGGGTGGGCCCTGCTGGATGCCACGACCGGGGAGTTCCGTTGCGGCCAGGAGGCCGCACGTCTGGCCGCGCTCTGCGAACGGCATGCGGTGCGCGAGGTGATCGTCCGCGAGGACACGCCCGAGAACGAGCTCCGGGCCTGGCGGGCCGCGCTGCCCGGCGTGGTGATCAATCCGGTCACCGCCACCTGGTTCCATCCCACCTTCGCCGAGCGGACGCTCTGCGACCACTTCGCCGTGGCTGGGCTGGGGGTCTTCGGCCTCGCCCAGTCCGACCGGCAGCGCGCCCTTGCGGCCGCCGGTGCCGTCCTGCGCTACCTGACCAGCCTCAACCTGCGCCGGCCCGCGCAGGTGACCAGCCTCCGCTATGCCGCCCGGGGCGACCGCCTGGTGCTCGACGAGGAGACCCTGCGCAACCTGGAGGTCTTCCGGACCTTCCGGGGCGAGCGGGGCGAGGGGACGCTGGTCCACCATGTCGATCGCACCGTCACCGCCGCGGGACGCCGGCTGCTGGAGCAGCGCCTGGCCGAACCGCTCACCGACGCCGACGAGATCGCGCGCTGGCACGCCGGCATCGCCAGCCTGCAGACGGCCGACGGCTGGGGCGACCAGCTGCGCGCGGTCCTGCGCGAGGTGGGGGATCTCGAGCGGCTCGCCGCGCGGGCTGCGGCCGGCCGGCTGGGTCCACGCCAGCTCCGGCAACTGGGCGACGGCCTGGACGCCACCGAACAGCTCCGCACGCTGGCCGGCGCGGAGGGGCGGCGCGGTCATCCGGTCTGCGAGTGGGCCGCCACGCTGCCGGACCTCGCGCCGCTGGCCGGGCAGCTGCTGTCCGCGCTGCCGGATGATCCGCCCGCCACCACCCGCCAGGGAGCCTACCTGCGCGAGGGGCTGGACCCGGAGCTGGATCGGCTGCACGCCATCGCCAGCGACACCCGGGGGTTCCTCGCCGGCCTGCAGCAGCGCGAGCGCGAGGCCACGGGGATCGGCTCGCTCAAGGTGGGGTTCAACAAGGTCTTCGGCTACTACTTCGACGTCACGAAGAAGCACCTGGACAAGGTTCCCGACCATTACGAGCAGAAGCAGACCCTGGTGGGCAGCGCCCGGTTCGTGACCGCGGAGCTGAAGGAGGCCGAGAGCACCATCCTCGATGCCGAGGACCGGGCCGAGCGCCTGGCGGCCGAGATCTACGCGGGCCTGCTCGCCGCCGTGGGGGATCGCCTCGGCGACATCGCCCGCGCCGCGTCCCTGCTCGCGCGCATCGACCTGCTCTGCGCCTGGGCCCGGCTGGCCGCCGAACGCGCCTACTGCCGACCCGCCTGCGACACCAGCTGCGAGCTGGAGATCCGCGGCGGCCGCCATCCGGTGATCGAGCAGCTGCTGCCCGACCAGGAGTTCATCCCCAACGACACCGTCGTCGGTGGCGAGGATCGCCGCCTGCTGCTGCTGACCGGCCCGAACATGGGCGGCAAGAGCACGTACCTGCGGCAGACCGCCCTGATCGTCCTGCTCGCCCAGGCCGGCAGCCACGTGCCGGCGCAGAGCGCGCGCATCGGCCTGGCCGACCGCGTGTTCACCCGCGTGGGCGCCAGCGACAACCTGGCCCGCGGCGAGTCCACGTTCTACGTGGAGATGAGCGAGGCCGCCCACATCCTGCACCAGATGAGCCGCCGCAGCCTGGTGATCCTCGACGAGATCGGCCGGGGCACCAGCACCTACGACGGCCTGTCGCTGGCCTGGGCCATCACCGAGTACCTGCTCGACCGGTCCGGCCCGCGGCCGCGCGCCATCTTCGCCACCCACTATCACGAGCTCACCGAGCTGTCGGAGTCCCTGCCGGGACTGGTCAACCTCCAGCTCCAGGTGCGGGAGTGGGAGGGGAAGATCGTCTTCCTGCACCAGGTGGCGGCCGGACGCTCGGACAAGAGCTACGGGATCCACGTCGCGCGCCTGGCCGGCGTCCCCGAACCCGTGCTGCGACGTGCCGAGGGCATCCTGGAGTTCCTCAGCCGCAGCGACGCCCGCAGCGCCGCCGGGGCCATGGCCGCGTCCGCCGGGGGCGCGGGCCTGGCAGCGGATGCCGCCCCGGACCATCCGGCCGCCGGCGCCGCCCAGCTGAGCCTCTTCCAGGATCAGGAGCGCGACGCCCTGGACGCGCTGCGAGGCCTGGACCTGGAGACGCTCTCGCCGGTGGACG
>JAASSM010000388.1 GCA_021767885.1 bacterium
AGCGGGTGGGCGTGGACCAGGAGGAAGTCCAGCTCCGCGGCCAGGCGGCGGCTCTGCGGCTGGGCCCAGTAGCGCCAGTCGTCGGCCGAGGTCACCGGCACGGTGACCCCCGCGCGGACGGTTCGGATGTGGCCGACGAGCACGTCCAGGTCGCAGGCGTACGGCGAGCCGGCGACCTGCGTCTCGTTGCCCACCGCCACGGCGATCACGTGCGCGGGGAAGTCGCGGGCCAGGGCGATGGCGGCGGCCACCTCCCGCTCGTTGGCGGCGGCGTTCCCGGGCAGCGGGGCGGTCACCGCGCCGGTGTCGTCCCGCTCCGCCTCGGCGTCGATCCACGCGCCCACCACCACCTTCAGCTCGAGCTGGTCCCGCACGATCTGCTCGAGCATCACCCGGCCGAACCCCGACGACCCGAAGATGCGGATCACGTCCCAGTGGTCGGCCATCAGGTGCAGGTCCTCGCGGATCTGGTCGGCGGTGGGCGTGGGGCCGCCGGGGCGCTGGCCGTCGCGGTGCGGACCGTAGCAGATGCCGTGGCCCAGCCATCCCATGTCCTGCACCGGCAGCAACGGCCGGACGTCGGCGTCGGTGGACAGGCCGGCCGGGGCGCCGGGCTGGGCGCCGGCCGTGCCGGTCGTGCCGGCCGCGCCGGCGAGCAGGAGCATCAGCACCGAGGCGGAGACCTGCAGGGGCGAGGGGGCCTGGCAACGCATGAGCGAGCACCTTTCGTCGAGGAATCCGTGGTCGAGGAACGGGGCGACGCCTCTTTGTGCGTTCGCCGGACAAAGTATCCCGGAACGGCCGTCCCGGTCAATCGCTCCCTGCGATGGCTTCACCGGTCCTCCTCCCGCGCCGTCAACGCCCGACCGCCGCGAATCGGCGATTGGCCGCCACGGGAGCATACCGCAGATCTTCGCGCGATGTTGTCCGATTCTTTTCATTTCAGACTTGATTCGGCCACCGAACATAGTGTACAATACCGGAAACGGGATCACTCCGGCGCAAAATCCTGGCGCCGGCGACCCTGTGCCCGGACTTCTCCGGGGCACGCCCATGACCAGCAGATGAAAGGGATCTCCCATGAAGTCTCAGCTCACGAACTTCCTGGCCGCGGCCGCGCTGGTCGCGCTGCTGCCGGCCACCTCCCTCGCCCTGATGCCCTACAGCCAGGACTTCGAGGGTCTGGACCAGGACAACACCGCCGCCCTGGCCGACGACGGCTGGCTGGTGTTCGGCAACGTCTTCAACGCCGACGGCGGCTACCTCTACGGCTACGGCGTCTTCGCCGCGCCCAACGACGGCGGCGGCTTCTGCCAGATCGCCACCGGCGAGGGCGGCGCGGAGCAGGGCATGCAGCAGCTGAACGTCTTCAGCGACTACAACAACGCCGACCACGCCAACGGCTACCTCATCGAGGCCAACGTCTTCCAGGAGCAGACCATCGAGGCCGGCGACGTCGACGACACCTGGCTCTTCGAGTTCGACGCCAAGCGCGGCAACCTCGAGGGCGCGTCCACGGCCCTGGCCTTCATCAAGACCCTCGATCCCGACAACGGCTTCGCCACCACGAACTTCGTGACCGTGGAGCTCACCGACGCGCCGACCACCTGGAGCACCTACTCGATCTCGCTGGTCATCGACGCCAGCCTCGAGGGCCAGCTCCTGCAGATCGGCTTCCAGAACACCGCCACCGAGTACGCGGGCTCCGGCGTGTTCTACGACAACATCGACTTCCGCGTCGACGGCCCGGTGGCCGTGGAGAGCACCACGCTGAGCGGCGTCAAGGCGCTGTTCGAGTAGTGCTCCGGCCGCGCGGACGGGTCCGGGAGCTCGCACGGCGTCGAGAGCTCGGACGGTCCCGACGGCTGACGATCCCGACAGCTCAGGGATGCGACGAGGGGCCCGGCCGATGCCGGGCCCCTTCGCGTCTTGACGGGCCCCTTCGCGTCATTTCAGGCCCCTTCGCGTCATTTCAGGAGCGTCAGGCGCTGCGCGGCGCGGTGGCCGCCCTGGCGCAGCTCGGCCACGTAGGTGCCGCTGGCGGCGCGGGCGCCGGCCTGGTCGGTGCCGTTCCAGGTCACGGTGTGATCGCCGGCCGGACGCTGGTCGTCCATCAGGGTGGTGATCACGCGGCCGCGGAGGTCGAGGATGCGCAGCGTGACGTGGCCGGCCGCGGTGGTGCGAAAGGCGAGCTCGGTGCGCGGGTTGAAGGGGTTGGGCGCGGGAGCGTGCAACGCGAACCCGTCGGGGGACGGCGGGGTGAGCACGCCCACGGGCAGGTCGCCGTAGACGCCCACCAGGATGCGCAGCTCGGTCGACTCCACGTTGATCGCCCCGTGCTCGTCGCGCATGGTGTAGACCGACACCTCGACGCCCTCGTACCCGGCATCGGGCGTGTAGGTGAAGCTGCCGTCGGAGGCGGCATCGATGATGCCGTGGTCGGCCTGCTGGTAGCTGATCACCGTGAGGGCATCCCCGTCCGGGTCGTGGTCGTTGCGCAGCAGGCCGATCGTGGCCGCGATGTCCAGGACCTCGCCCGCCGGCGTGTAGTACCAGTCGGTCTGGCCCACGGGCGCCTGGTTGCGGGGCGCCACCACGTCGATGATCAGCAGGGCCGTGTCGATGGCCTGGCCGTCGGTGATGGTGCAGGTGACCGACTCGGTCCCCTGGTAGCCGGCGTCGGGCGTGTAGGTGAAGCTGCCGTCGGAGGCGGCGTCGATGGTGCCGTGGTCGGCCTGCTGGAAGCTGATGAGCGAGAGGTCGTCCCCGTCGAGGTCCAGGTCGTTCTGCAGCAGGCCATGGGTGGCGCTGACGGTGAGCACCTCGCCGGCGGGCGTGGCGTAGCGGTCGTCCGTGGCGATGGGCGCGCGCTGGGCCGGCGGCAGGACGGTCAGCGTGACGACGACCATCTCCGAGGACGACGTCCCATCGCTGACGCGGTACTCGAAGGTGTCGACGCCGGTGAAGCCCGCGTCGGGAGTGTAGGCGAAGTGGCCGCTGGTGCTGACGGTCAGGTCGCCATGGGCCGGCAGCGCGTAACCGATCACGGTGATGGGGTCGTCCTCGGGATCGACGTCGTTGACCAGCAGGCCGTTGCCCGGCGGCACGGTGAGGGTCTCCCCCGAGACGGCGGCGTAGGCGTCGGGAAGAGCCACCGGGGGCTCGCCCCCACGCGTGGCCGCCCGCGCCGCGACGGGGGCGACGATGGCCGGAGCGACGGCGAGGGCGACGGCGAGGGTGATGGCGGGCACGATGGTGACGGGCAGGCGGGTGACGGGCAGGCGGGTGACGGGCAGGCGGGTGACGGAAAAGAGGCTCGTGAGGATCCGAGACATGGCGCGATCTCCCGGGCGAGGGGGACCAGGCCAGCGGCACGTCGCCGGCCTGATGGTCATGATACGACGTGATCATAACATGGATCGGGGGGGCGAGGAGGTGGCGCAGCGAGGTGGCGAGGTGCTGCGGCGAGGTGGCGCGGCGACGTGACGAGGTGCTGCGGGGAGGTG
>JAASSM010000389.1 GCA_021767885.1 bacterium
GCCGGCCTGCAGCACGGCGCCCGGCTCGGCCATGGGCCCGGTGCGGATCTTGGGCCCGGCGAGGTCCTGCAGCACCGACACGTTGCGGCCCTGCTGGTCGGCCAGCCGCCGCACGTGCCCGAGCACCTCGGCGTGCTTCTCGTGGCTGCCGTGGGAGAAGTTCAGGCGCACCACGTCCACGCCGGCAGCGATGAGCTGCTCGAGCACCGCCGCATCCCGGCTGGCCGGCCCGATGGTGGCGACGATCTTGGTCCGGTTCATGACGACCACTCCCGCGCGGACGGACCGGGCACACGGCCCGCCCGAGGACAGGGGCGGACGCGGAGCCCGCCCCATGGCCGGAGCGGACGCCGTTGCCCGCCCCTACGGGAGTTTGTAGCACGGCCGACGGCAGGCGGCCAGCCCGGTCACACGGTCTGCTGCTCCTTCTCCGCCACGCGGAGCTGCGGCAGCAGGGTGATGTCGAAGATCCGCTTGTGCTGGGCGCGCACCAGGCGGATCTCCTCCGCGCACCGGCGCAGGCCCGCCAGCAGGGCGGTCACCTGGAAGCCCCGGTGGCTGTAGCCGAAGTTGCGCAGGGTGTGCATGGCGGTCACGAAGTGGCGCTCGGCGAGGTCCGGCTCCTCGGCCATCAGCCGGGCGTAGCCCTCGCAGGCCTCGCCCAGGCCCAGCCAGAACACCTCGTCCCGCCCCTGGGCCCGCAGCAGGCCCTCGGCGGCGTGGGCGGCGGCCCCGGCGAAATCGCGGCGGTTGAACGTGGTCACCAGTGCATCCAGGATCAGGTCCTGCATGGACGCTCCCTTCCAGGTTCCAGGCGACCGCACCGTCGGGGCCGGCCGCGTCAGTCCTCGTCGGCGTCGTCGTCGCCGAGGTCGAGCTCGTGATGCCGCTGGACCTCCTCGTCGTAGCCCAGCTTGCTGTAGTCCTCCATCCGGTCGACGTAGAGCACGCCGTCCAGGTGGTCGCACTCGTGCTGCATGACGATGGCGGGGAACCCCTCGAGGTCCAGCGCCACCTTCTCGCCCTTCTCGTCGTAGGCCGTGACCGCGATGTGCGCCGGGCGCTCCACGTAGCCCCGCAGCCCGGGGATGCTCAGGCAGCCCTCGTACATGCCCAGGCGTCGCGTGCTGTCCTTGACCTCGATCTCCGGGTTGATGAGCACCCGCAGCCGGGGACGACCCTGCTCGTCCTCCTCGCCGCCGGCGATCACCAGCCGCAGCGGGGTGTAGACCTGGGGCGCGGCCAGGCCCACGCCGTTGTACTCGAACATGGTCTCGAGCATGTCGCGGATGAGCCGCTGCACCTCCGGCGAGGTGATCTTGCCCGGGTCGATGGGCTTGCACTTCTCGCGCAGCACCGGGTGCCCCATGCGCGCGACCTTGAGAATCGCCATCGGTCGGTCTCCTGTCGGTGGTTCTGGTGGGGGAGGTCGGTGACGCGCCCCACCATAACCCATTTCGACCCCGATGCAAAAAGCGGCCCACCGGAACGCCCGGAAACGGGGGCCTACGGGGGCATTGGCGCATATCCCCGGTCGCGGGCGGGAATTTCCCGGCCGGGTGGGCGGCAGATGTTTCCGGACGCCTCGCGCCGCCGTGCGACGCCGGCGCCGCGGCCGGTGGGCCCGATCCGGGGGCTTGCGGCGGCCGGCGTTAACCGGACGTTGACAATGGGCGGGAGGTTCGCCACCGTAGGCGCGGCCACCGCCCAGCGCCCCGAGCGACGCCGACGAGACGGACAGGTTCATGCCGACCGATCCCCTGCGCGCCCACCCCGGAGCGCGTTCTCGCCCCGCCGCCGCCCCCGTCCTCCTGCGCCTGCTGCAGGTGGCGATCCTGCTCTACCTCTTCCTCTTCGCCATCGGCCTGCTCGGCGGCGCGTTCAAGCTCTTCGGCAAGGGCTTCAGCGAGGCGCTCATCACCGGCACGAGCAACCCCGTGGTGGGCCTGATGATCGGCCTGCTGGCCACCTCCCTCATCCAGAGCAGCAGCTCCACCACGAGCATCGTGGTGGGTCTGGTGGCCGCCGGGGCGCTCACCGTGCGCGGCGCGGTGCCCATCATGATGGGCGCCAACATGGGCACCACCGTGACCAACACCATGGTCGCCATGGCCAGCCTGGGACGGCGCGGGGAATTCGTGCGCGCCTACGCCGGCGCCACCATGCACGACGCCTTCAACCTCATGGCCATCCTCATCCTGTTCCCGCTCGAGCAGGCCACCCACGTGATCGAGCGGTCGGCCACCTGGCTGAGCACCATGCTGGTGGGCGCCCAGGGCGTGGAGTTCCACAGCCCGGTCAAGGCCGCGGTCAAGCCGGCCGTCTCCCTGGTGACCACCGGCCTGCGCGACGGCATCCACCTGCCCGACTGGGCAGCCGGCGCGGTGATGCTGGCGGTGTCGCTGGCGCTGATCTTCGTGAGCCTGACCAACCTGACCCGCATCCTCAAGAAGCTGGTGCTCCGGCGCGCCGAGGGGCCGCTCACCGGCCTGCTGAGCCGCGGCGGGCTGACGGGCATGAGCGTGGGCGCGGCGCTGACGGTGGCGGTGCAGAGCAGCTCCATCACCACCAGCCTGCTGATCCCGCTCATCGGGGCGGGCCTGGTGCCCCTGGCCGGGGCCTTCGCGGTGACGCTGGGCGCCAACGTGGGCACCACCGTGACCGCGCTGCTGGCCTCCCTGGCCGGCAACCCGGCGGCGGTCACCGTGGCGCTGGTCCACCTGCTGTTCAACCTGGGCGGCATCGCCCTGATCTATCCCATCCCCGCGGTGCGCAACCTGCCCATCGGCTTCGCCCGGCGCCTGGCCCACCTGACGGTGCGCCGGAAGATCTGGGCGCTGCTCTACCTGGTGGGGATCTTCTTCGTCCTGCCGCTGCTCTTCGTGGCGCTGGACCGCGCGCTCGGCTAGGATCGCCTGGCCGGTGCAGGAGCCGTCGATCGCGGCGTCCGTCGGGGGCGGTCATCGCCGCCGGGCCCGGGCCCCGCGCAGGAGGTCGGTCATGGATTTCAAGTCGCTGATGTCTCTGTTCCGCGAGGACGACTGGACCGCCGAGCTGGTCCAGCTCTTCGACCGCATGCTCGCCAACGCGAGCTGCATGTTCGCCTACACCTGCGGCGTGGTGATCGAGGGCAAGCCCGACAGCGATCCCCAGGGCCAGGTCTTCGACCCGGACAAGGAGATCAACGCCCTGATGCGGAAGATCCGGCGCCGCGTGGTCAGCCGCCTCGTGGTCACCGGCCGCTCCCGCGACGTCCCCACCGCCATGATCTTCATGAACGCCGTGAAGGACGCCGAGCGGATCGGCGATTACATCAAGAACCTGTACGAGATCGCCGAGCTCATGCCCGACGACCCCGACCGTGGCCTCTACCAGGAGTGGCTGGGCCAGCGCGCCGAGCAGCTCGCCGACCTCCTGCAGCGCACCCGCGAGGCCTTCTCCGAGGGCGACGACGCTGCCGGCGCCACCGTGATCGCCGACACCCGCAAGCTCGCCCGCGAGACC
>JAASSM010000390.1 GCA_021767885.1 bacterium
GGAGGATGCCGGCGCCTCACCGGCCTGCGAGCTGGAACCCGGCGCCCGGGTCCTGGTGGTGCGCGCGCCCTGGTCCGGTCACCGCGGAACGGTGGCGCGGCTGCCGCGCGAGGCGATGCGCGTCGAGAGCGGTGCGCTGTGTGCGGTGGCGGAGGTGGACCTGGACGCCGGGCGCACCGTGCGGGTGGCGCAGGCCAACCTCGAGGTCCTGTCGGGGGCCCGGTCGCCGGAGGAGATGCCATGAACGGCTGGTGGGACGCGAGCGCCTGGAACCTGGCGCTGGTCACGGTGGCCATGGCGGGCACCGTGCTCTGGGGCATGCGCCTCGCGCGGCGCCGCGGCCCCCCGCGGGTGCGCCCCATCGCCGGC
Source organism: bacterium (assembly GCA_021767885.1). The sequence continues at coordinate 370 of JAASSM010000390.1, forward strand.
GTGGCGGCCATGGAGGAGGCGGTGGGGCGGGCCACGGAACTGGGCCGGCCGGTGTTCTACGTGGCCGGCACGCAGGATCTGGACGACGTCCAGACGGTGGCCAGCCTGGGCATCCTCGGCGGGGTGGGCCGGATGACCGCGCGCCACGGCTGCCAGCTGGTGATGCCCACCGATCGCAGCCTGGTCCTGGCCGCCGCTCGCGAGGTCCTGCGCGAGAGCTACTCGGCGGTGGGGCGGCCCGATGCCTACGCGCCGGAGATGGTGTCGTACATCTCGGACGACCAGTTCGGGTTCGCCGCCCGCGTCGATGGCATGATCGCCCGGCAGAAGCCGGCCGCGTCGTTCCTGCAGGGGGCGTTCTACGCCGAGTCGCTGCTGCTGGCGGAGGCCGGAGCCCACGCCGGTGCGGTCCAGGTGGCCGGCACGGCCATGAGCCACCAGCTGCCCTTCCTGGTGGCTGCCTGTGATCACGTCCTCATCGGGGAGGAGTTCTTCGCGGCCGAGGCCTACCTCTCCGGCGACCACGAGCGCCTCGGGAGCCTGCACGGCCAGGATCTGATCAAGGACGCCGCGCTGGCGCTGATGCTGGGCGGTGGCGTGGTCGTCACGCTGGGGCAGTGGACCGGCTGGGGGCCGCTCGCGGCGCTGCGCGAGGCGCTCCTGCGGTTGCTGGCCACCTGACCGGAAGGACCCGCGGGTGAAACGTACCGTTCCGCGTCTGATCACCTCGGTGGTGGGGATCCTGCTGATCGTCACCGCTTTCGGCGCCCGCCCCGGCGAGGACGGCAGCGGCCCGGCCATGGTCCGCGTCTTCGACTACGTGGACCGCAACTTCTCGGTCTGGTTCAACATCCTGGCGGTCTTCGCGTTCATCCTCGGCGGGGCGAGTCTGCTGCGTTCCCACCTGGCGCGCGTGCTGCAGCGGCGGCCGGACTGGCCGTACTCCGTGGTCACGCTGGTGTCGTTCCTGGCGGTCCTGGTCATCGGGCTGGGCAAGCTGGGCGGTCCGCCGGGCCTGCAGGGCGAGGTGACCGCACCTGACGCCTGGCTGATGATGGTGTTCACCGCGCTCTATGAGCCGCTCATGGCCACCCTCTTCGCGCTGCTGGCCTTCTTCGTGGCCTCCGCGGCCTATCGGGCCTTCCGCCTGCGGTCCACCGAGGCCACGGTGCTGCTGGCGGCCGCGTTCGTGGTGCTGCTCGGCCGCACGCCGCTCGGGACGTGGCTCAGCGGGCTGGTCCCGCCGCCGCTGGCCTTCCTGCGCGTCGACGCGCTGAGCCTGTGGATCATGAGTGTTCCCAACGTGGCCGGCCAGCGGGCGGTGCTCATCGGCATCGCGGTGGGGGTGGCCGCGCTCACCATGCGCGTGCTGGCCGGACGGGCCGATGCGGCCGGAGGACGACCATGAGCCCCGATCGCCCGGGACCCCACGCGCCGGAGCGGCAGGATCTGCGGGCGCGCCTCGCCCGGCTCGACCGCCGGTGGCTGTACCTGACCCTCCTGGTGGCCCTGGCGGCCACCCTGCTGGTCGAGCCCCTCTTCCCCGATCAGCCCTCCACGTTCACCGCCCCCGTGTTCGCGCGCCTGCAGGAACTGCCCGTCGGTGCACGCGTGCTGGTGTCGCTGGACTACAGCCCGGCCTCGGCGCCGGAGATCGAACCCATGGCCTTCGCCCTGACGCGACACCTGCTGTGGCGCGGGTTGCGACCGGTGTACATCTCCCTCTGGCCCGAGGGCAACAACATGCTGCAGCGGCTCCGGGAGGGGGTGCTGCAGCCGGGCTTCGTCGACCTGCAGGAGGGCCGCGATTTCGCGGCCCTGGGCTACAAGGCCGGCGGGCGCATGGTGATCAACGCGCTGCGGCAGGACCTGGATGCGATGTACCACCGGGACCTGCGCGGCGTGCCGCTGGATTCCCTGGCGGTGCTCGAGGGGGTGGAACGTCTGGAGGATTTCGCCCTGGTGGTCGCGCTCTCGGGCGGCACGCCCGGCCTGAAGGAGTGGATCCTCTACGGCGGCGACCCCACGGGCGTGCCCATCGCCGGTGGCTGCACCGGCATCGGGACGCCCGAGTTCCTGGTCTACTTCCCGCAGCAGCTCCTGGGACTGCTGGGTGGTCTGAAGGGTGCCAGCGAGTACGAGGCCGCCCTGGCGGCGGAATATCCCGCGGCGGCCGCGCATCGCCGGGCCGGTCGGGCCATGGGCCCGCAGACCGTGGCCCACGTGCTGATCCTCCTCTTCCTGGTGCTCGGCAACCTCACCTACCTGCGGCGTCGCCCGCGTCCTGGTCCGGGAGGTGGCCGATGAGCGGCGACCTGCAGGTCTGGATCGGTGCGGCGCTGACGCTCATGGTGCTCAGCTTCCTGTGGCGCGACAACCCCTTCTACAAGTTCGCCGAGCACCTCTTCGTGGGGGTCTCGGCCGGCTACTGGATGGTGATGGGGTTCTGGTCCACGCTGTGGCCCAACGCGGTGGTCAAGCTGTTCCCGGCGGCTGCGCGCGTCACCGATCCCGGATCCGCGGTCGCCGAACGCGAGCCGCTGGTGGTGATCCCCCTGTTGCTGGGACTGCTCATGCTGCTGCGACTCTGGCCGCGGCTGGCCTGGATCGCCCGCTGGCCCACGGCCTTCGCGGTGGGCACGACCCTGGGCTACAACCTGGTGCGTTCGCTGCGCTCGGACTTCCTCGCCCAGTTGCAGGCCACCATCGCGCCGGGGCTGGTGATCCCCGATCCGGCCGGCGGCGTGGCGTGGCTGGCCACCTTCAACCAGGTGATCCTGGTGGCGGGCACGGTCTGCAGCCTCGCCTACTTCACCTACACGCGGGGCAGCGGCGGCCTGCGCGGTGGTGCGGCCCGTGCGGGCCTGCTGGTGCTCATGGTGGCCTTCGGCGCCAGCTTCGCCTACGCGGTCATGGCCCGGGTGGCCGTGCTCGTCAGCCGCCTGCAGTTCCTGCTCGGCGACTGGCTCGGCCTGGTCTGACCGGGGCCGTCGCCGCGCCAGGACCCCTTGCCTGCTGGTCGCCGCCGCGCTAGACTTGGGGACCGTCGCCCGGCGCCCCGCGGCGCCGATGCTCCCGACGCTGCGACAACCCGGAGTGCACCATGCCATCCCACCAGCCTGGACTCGCC
>JAASSM010000391.1 GCA_021767885.1 bacterium
CGCGCGAGGCCGGCGCGCAGCGTGTCCAGGGGCGCGAGCAGGCGGTGCACCGCGAGCAGGGTCAGCAGCAGGCCCATCACCACCATCACCGCGGCCACGGCGAACACCTGGGCACGTCCGGCACCCAGCATGCGATCGAGGGCTCTCCGGTCCCGGGCCACCACCACCGACCCGAGCACCTGACCGCCGGGATGTCGCGCCGGGACGCGGGCGGCCAGCAGCTGGTCGGAGGCGAGCACCTGCTCGTCCGGGGCGTGGGCGGCGAGGGTGGCGTGCTCGGTGAACGAGCCGAGGAGCGAGAGTTCCTCGCCCAGCCGCCGCACGTCGGGATGCCCCTGGATGCGGCCGTCGTGGTCGAGGACCACGGCCAGCGCCAGGTCGGACTGCCGCTGGAGCATCTCGCGCACCACCGGGCAGAGCGTCAGCTCGGGAAAATCGGCCAGGAGGGCATCGCTGCTCAGCAATGCCAGGTGCCGGGCCTCGAGGAGCAGGCGCGTCTCCATCTCCTGCTGCAGGACGCGCCGGCCGTTGCGCTCGGCGATCAGCAGGACACCGGCCATGGTCAGGCCCATCATCACCACCGTGACCGTGGAGAACAGCACCTTCATGCCGATCAGCCGGCGCTGGCGATGGGCTGGGACCACGAGGGCATCCTTCCTGCCGGCTAGCGGCCGGCGTTGATCTTCTCCATGCGCGCGAGCTGCTGCCGGGCGCGCTCGAGGTAGCCGCGGGCACGGGCGTCGTCCGGATCCACGTTCAGGGCCTGCTCCCAGGCGGCCACCGCCTGGCGCAGCGCGCCGCCGGCGTAGGCCTCCATGCCCCGGGCGAGGTACTCCTGGGTGAGGTAGTCGCGGACGCGCGCGTGGCCCGGGTCGGCCGTCCAGACCAGCTCCCAGTAGCGCACGGCCTCGGTGCGGTGGCCGGCCTCCATGGCGGCCAGGCCCCGGCGGTAGAGACGGTCCAGCTCGCGGCGGCGCTCGTCCGACAGCGGGGCCGCGGCGGCGGGGGCCGCGGCGACCGGGTGGTCGCCGGCCGGAGCGTCGCCTGCCGGGCCAGCCTGGGCGGTCGCATCCGCCTGCGGCGGCGAGGCCGGGCGCGAGGATTCCTGCAGCCGGGCCAGGGCCGCGGCCTCGCGCAGGCGGTCCACCTCGGTGACGGCAGCGGCTACGCCCGGCGCCCCGGCATCCAGCCGCCGGGCGCGGGTCAGGTTCTCGCGGGCTGCGGCGAAGCGGCCGGCCTGGGCCAGGCTCACCGCCGCGTCGGCCAGGGCGGCGGCCCGGCGGGTCATGGCGTCCTCGGTGCGGGCGAGCATGGTGGCGGCGTCGGCGTCGCCGGGGGCGAGCTCGAGCACGGTGGCGAAACCGTCGCGGGCGGTGAGCAGATCCTCGCGGGCGAAGGCGTCCAGGGCGGCCGCGAACCGGGCGCGGATCTCGCGGCTGCGAGCGGTGCGCTGGTCGCTGGCGGCCTGGACACGGTCGAGGCCCGCCCGGGCGGCGGCGTGATCGGGCGCGGCCGCCAGGGCGCGCCGCCAGCTCACGGCCGCGGCGGTGAGCTCGTCGCGCGCCTCCTGCTCGCGAGCCAGGCCGCTCCAGGCCCGGGCGGTCAGGACGGGGAGGTCCTCCCGGCCGGGAGCGAGCACGGCGAGCGTGCCGGCGAGGGTCAGGGCACGCTGCCACTGCTCACCGTCCAGGGCGCGAGCGACCGCGCCGACGAGCTCCCGCTCGCGGTCGCGGTTGCGCTGCGCGAAGGCGGCCTCCAGGCGCTCCTGCAGGGCGGACTCGGCGGCGGCCAGGGCGGCCGCTTGGCTCTCGGCCACCGTGGGGCCGAAGCGCAGGCCGAGGCCGAACCGGTGCACCGCGTCCAGGGGGTGATCCTCGTACTGGTAGTCCACGCCCAGGCCGCGCCAGGACAGGCCGGCGCCGGCGGTCAGACGCTCCTCGGCGTGGCCGACGCGCAGGGCGAGCACGTCGAGGACCCGACACTCGGCTCCCAGGTGCAGACGCTGGTCCATGCCGCGGGTCTTCTCCAGGTCCGCCGCGAGGACCAGCCGCCAGCCAGGGCTCGCCACCGCCTGCCAGGCCACGCCGGCGCGCAGGCCGGTGGGGTCGGGCACCGGGTCCTGGTCGAGCTGCAGCTCCGGCTCGAGGGCATTGCGCACCGCCAGACCCACCGCGAGGCGTCCGGCGGCGCCACCGCCGGCACCGGCCAGGGCCAGCGGCCGGGCCCAGAGGCCCAGGTCCAGCCCCACCCCCGTGGCGCTCAGGCCGGCCAGGGCGTGATGCTGGAGCTTGACCAGGCCGCCGATGGCCAGGTGGCCGTCGGCGAGGCGGCGACCGTAGCCCAGGCCCAGCTCGGTCTCGCTGTTCTCGAGGGACCCCGCGCCGGGGAAGCCGCGCGCGTCCCGCGGCTCGATCCCGTCCACGGCGAACCGGCGCCAGGTGAGCCCGGCGTTCCCCCAGCGCCAGCTCGGCAGGGCGAAGGCCGCGTACTGCTCCTCGAAGCCCAGGCCGAAGAGGGTGGTCTGGCTGGCCTGCAGCTCCTTGCGGGCGATCAGGCCCAGGCCCGCCGGGTTGTAGAGGGGCGCGCTGGCGTCGTCGGCCACGGCGGCGAAGGCGCCGCCCATGGCGAGGGCGCGGTTGCCGGCGCCGGTGGCGAAGACCGACCGCACGCCGCCGTCATCGCCGGCCGCGGCCGGCCCGGCGGCCGCGATCAGCAGCAGGATCGCCAGCGCGGCTGGCCGGGCCCGGAGGCGGCGGTGCGGGGTGGGGCCGTGGCCGTGGCGCGCGCTCATCGGACCACCGCCACTTTCCGGAGCAGACGCTCCCGGTTCCCGTCCCGGTACTGCACGGTGAGCTCGGCCAGGTAGACGCCGTTGCGCACCACGTGACCGCGGCCGTTGCGGCCGTCCCAGCGGACGTCCTGGTGCAGGCCGGCGGAACGGTCGTCGTCGCGCAGCAGATCGACCACCACCTCGCCGCGGGGCGTCCAGATCCGCAGCGACACGGTGGCCGGGCCAGCGAGCTGGAACGTGAAATCGGTGGATCCGCGGCCGGCAGCGAAGGGGTTGGGGTAGTTGACGTAGCTGCCGGCGAGGTCGCCGGCGGCCACGCCCGCGGCCGCCGTGACCACCGGGAAGATCTGGCCGGCGGCCGCACGCACGGACACCGGCGTGGTGCTGCCAGGCTGGGTGCAGACCAGGTCGGCTGCTCGCAGCTCGAGGCGCAGACCGTCGGGCGTCGCGCCGGCGCGTGGAACCACCTGCAGCACGAGGCGGGTCGCCTCGCCCGGCGGGAGCACGAGGGGCTCGGGGCCCGTGAGCGTGAGGGTGCTGTCCTGGGGGTCGGCCTGCACGGCGGCCCAGGACTGGCCGCCCGTCCGTGCCGAGGCGACCGCCAGCGCCGCGCCGGCCGCCAGGTCGCGGCCGTGCCGGTCGCCGACCCGGAGCACGATGCTCGTCAGCTCGGCCGGCGCCGAGCCCGGGGCGGCCGGGTTGA
>JAASSM010000392.1 GCA_021767885.1 bacterium
GGGCGGCGACCAGACCGGCGAGCAGGCCCGCCAGCGCCACCAGAGCGCCGTGGAGGCCGAGCACGGTGGTGTCGAGGCTGGCCAGGAACGCCCGGTCCAGGAGGGTCAAGAGCACCCGTTCATGGTCGGCCTCCTCCCGCATGACCGCCTCGGCCTCGGGAACCTCCTGCTGGATGGTGGCATAGTCCACCTGGGCCCGGGCCTCGCCTCGTTCGAGCAGGCGCATGCCGAAGGTCGCACCCAGCAGCCGCGTCCCCAGGAGGAAGCCCCAGACCCGCAGCCGATCCGGACGCACGTCCAGCCCCGTGCGCTGCCTCCACATCTCGTAGTGGCGGCGCTCGTCCGTGGCCAGGCCAGCGAAGACCTCGCGGCTGGCCACGTCATCGGCGCGTGCAGCCAGCCACCGGTAGACCGTGTGCGCGGTGATCTCGTTGCGCTGGGCGCGCAGCAGCATCCTGCGCGTGACCGGAGCGATGTCGGTCATGCCGTCTCGGCGGCGAGGTCCTTCCCCGCCAGGGTCCGCTGGAAGAGGTGAGGCACGTGGCGGAGCTGGTGATCGAGGTCGAAGCAGCGATCGAGAGCGGCAGCGTCCAGGCGGCCGGTGATCTCCGGATCGGCGGCCAGGGCGTCGCGCAGGGGCACGTCCTCGTCCCAGACCCGCATGGCGCAGGCCTGGACCCGGGCGTACGCGTCCTCGCGGGTCATGCCCGCCTCCGTGAGCGCCAGCAGGACGGCCTGGCTGTAGAACATGCCGCGCACCTTGTCCATGTTCGCCCGCATCTGCCCGGGGAAGACCACCAGGCCGGCGATGAGCCAGCGCATCTTCTGCAGCATGTGGTGCAGGGTGTGGCAGGCGTCCGGGAAGATGATCCGCTCGACGGAGCTGTGGCTGATGTCGCGCTCGTGCCAGAGCGCCACGTTCTCCCCCGCCGTGTGCGCGTAGCCCCGCAGCAGCCGCGCCATGCCGGTGAGCTTCTCCGAGACGATGGGATTCTTCTTGTGGGGCATGGCGCTGCTGCCCTTCTGGCCCTTGCCGAAGGGCTCCTCCACCTCGTGCACGTCGGTGCGCTGGAGGTTGCGGATCTCCACGGCCATCTGCTCGATGGTGGCGCCCACCAGGCTGACCGCGGCGAGGAAAGCGGCGTGGCGGTCGCGCTGCAGGATCTGCGTGGAGACCGGGGCCGCCTGCAGGCCCAGCCGCCGGCAGGTCTCGGTCTCCACGTCCGGATGCAGATGGGCATGGGTGCCCACGGCCCCCGAGATCTGTCCGTAGCTGCACTCGGCGATGCCCGCGTCCAGACGCCGCAGCCCCCGGCGCAGCGCCTCCCAGTAGACCAGGAGCTTGAGGCCGAAGGTGGTCGGCTCGGCATGGATGCCGTGGCTGCGACCCATCATCACGGTGTGCTGGTGCTCGCGAGCCTTCGCCTCCACGGTCTCCAGCAGATCCACCAGCGCCCGCCGCAGCACGGCACCCGCGTCGCGGATCTGCATCGCGAACGCCGTGTCCAGCAGATCGCTGCTGGTCATGCCCTGGTGCACGAAGCGGCTCTCCGGGCCGATGTGCTCGGCCATGCTGGTCAGGAAGGCGATGACGTCGTGCTGGACCGTGCGCTCGATCTCCAGCACGCGGTCAGTGTCGAACCCGGCCTTCTCGCCGATGACGCGGGCGGCCTCGCTGGGGATCTCGCCGCGGTCGGCCCGAACCTCGCAGACGGTGACCTCCACCGCCAGCCAGCGCTCGAAGCGGGCGGTATCGGACCAGATGGCGGTCATCTCCTCGGTGGCGTAGCGAGCGATCATGGCGGGCCTCCGCGCGGCGGGTCCAGAGGTGGCTGCGACCAGCGGCATGATGGGCGATCCCGGCGCGGCGCGCAAGGAGCGGGCCGCGGGCTCGACCGGCCGGCCGTGCGGGTTGTCCGCCACCGATGGCAGACGTATCATGACCCGGCACCGCTGCGCCCTGGCACCAGCTCCGGCTCCAACCCCCGCGAGGTCGATCATGCCCACGCCGCCGCTTCACCCAGCCATCCGGATCCTGGCCACCATCCTGCTGGTCCTCGCCGCCTGCCTGGCCGGCGGTTGCGGCGGCGATCAGGGGCCGCCCGCGTCCCCCGCGCCGCGGACGACGGTGATCCTGGGCATCGACGCCCTGGACTGGCAGGCCCTCGATCCGGTGATCGCGGCCGGCAAGGCCCCCACCCTGGCTGGACTGCGCGAGGCTGGCGCCAGCGGCGTCCACCTGAGCTTCGTGCCCCTGGAGAAGTCGCCCCTGATCTGGGCCAGCATGGCCAGCGGACTCGAGCCCGGCGATCATGGCGTGGGCGGCTTCGTCCGCAGCCGGGGCGACGAGTACGAGGTGCTCGCCTCGGCGGCCGACTGGCGCGCCCCCGCCCTCTGGGACATCGCCGGCGCGGCCGGCCTGCGCAGCTGCATCATCGGCTGGTGGGTGACCTATCCCGCCCGCGCCATCGAGGGCGTCCTGGTCTCCGACTTCTACAGCTACACCTCCGCCGGCGCCCGGAATCCCGAGGGCCTGGTGCGTCCGGAGGGCCTGGCCGACGAGCTGGCCGCCCTCACCGTGGACTGGCGGGAGATCCCGGCGGCCATGCTCCAGCGGTTGCTTCCCCATGCCGACCCGGAGATCCTCGCCGACCCCGAGAACGACCGCCTGCGCGACCTGCGCATCTCCCTGGCGGGCGACCTGACCCACCTGGCCATCGCCCGGCACCTGGCGAGCAGTGAGGCGTTCGATCTGTTCGCCGTCTACTTCCGCGGCTTCGACATCGTCTGCCACAACTACTGGCGCTACTGGAATCCGGGCGACGGCAAGCCCGCCAGCGAGGAGGATCAGCGCCTCTACGGCCAGATCATCCCGGTCTACCTCGAACTGGTGGACGGGTGGCTGGCCGGGCTGATGCCGCTCCTGCCGGCGGACGCCAACGTGGTGGTCGCCAGCGACCATGGCTTCCATGGCCCCCGCCGTGATCGCAGCGGCACCATGGTCAAGGGCGTGGCCGAGCATCGGCCCGAGGGGGCGCTGATCATCCGCAGCCCGCTGTACCGGCCGGGCAGCACCTTCGACCGCAGCTTCGTGCTGAACTTCGCGCCCACCGTGCTCGCCCTGCTGGGTCTGCCCGCGAGCCAGGAGATGCCAGGCCGCGTGCTGCGCGATGGCCTCGCCGAGTCCGCCGCCCCCTACGTCGCCCACCTCGAGCAGCACCGCATCGCCAGCTACGCGGCCCTGGCCCCGGTGCCGCCGCCGGCGGTGGCGGAGGACCCCGCCATGAACGAGGCGGTCAAGACCCAGCTCCGATCGCTGGGCTACGTGGACTGACCGCCGACGCGCTCCCGCCCGGGCGCCAGGGGCTCGCGGTCGGGGCATCCGGCCTGGCCGACCGCGGCCGGACGGACCGGCGGTCAGCAGACGAGGGGGCGGCCAGCGCCGCCCCCTCCTCGCATCCCCGGCACGGTGTCCCGGGCGCGAGCA